>CACXFS010000071.1 GCA_902766885.1 uncultured Ruminococcus sp.
CAAAAATGGCGACCCGGAACGGGTTCGAACCGTCGACCTCTAGCGTGACAGGCTAGCGTTCTAACCAACTGAACTACCGGGCCATTTTGTGGTGGGAACAATAGGGCTCGAACCTATGACCCTCTGCTTGTAAGGCAGATGCTCTCCCAGCTGAGCTATGCTCCCACATGCCTTTGTCGCTTCGCCATTTTGCTGTATCTCTCAGCGACGTGTATTATAATACTACATCTGAGCCAAAATGTCAACACTTTTTTTCAAAAAATTTTAAAAATTTTTCGTCAGGCATTTTTACTGACAAAACCAATGTTTTGTTACTTCTGATTTTTCTCTCTGATAATTCTTTCAAGGTCATCCTTTGTAAACACATAACGTTTGTTACAGAAATGACAGGTTGCCGTTGCAGTTCCGCTTTCGTCAGCCAGCGAACGAACGTCCTCGTCGCTGAGCGTACAGAAATATCTTTCAAGCTTTTCCTTTGAACAGCCGCAGGCATAATGAACAGGGAACTCATCGAGCACCTCAACCTCAAAGCCTTCAAGCGCAGTTTTGCAGATATCCAGAATGCTCATTCCCTTTGCAAGCATTGTAGTTACGGGGTCGAGCTTTTCAATATTCTTTTCAAGCTTGTCAATCGTAGAATCGTCCGCACCGGGGAGAAGCTGAATCAGCAAGCCGCCTGCGAGCATAACCTCGCCGTCCTCTTTATTGATAAGCACACCGAGAGCGCAGACTGTCGGAGTCTGCTCACTTGTTGCATAGTAATTTGTAATGTCCTCGGCAATCTCGCCGCTGACGAGCTCAACTTGTCCGATATACGGCTCGCCCGTTCCGTAGTCACGCATAACATTGAGCACACCGTTTCTGCCGACTGCCTTTGCAACGTTGATTTTTCCGTTTGAGTAAAACTCTGTCGGGCAGTTTGCGTTGCCGACGTAGCCCTTTACATTTCCCTTGCTGTCACCGACAGCGATAACGGGACCGAGTTCGCCGTCACCCATTACACGCAGGTTTACCGTAGCATTGCTCTGCTTGAGCATTGCACCCATTATTGAAGTTGCGCAGAGCAGTCTTCCGAGTGCGGCTGTTGCGCTCTTTGAAAGATGATGAAGCTTTTTGGCAGTAAAAACTATGTCGGACGCGTCAATTGCCGCCGCCATAATTGCTCCGTCACTTGTAATACAACGGATTATCTTATCCATATTTATACTCCTTAAACTGTCTTGTTTCTCGAATTTACCATTCTGGCAACATAAATTGCCCTTTGCTCGTTATCCTTTGGCTTATCAAATGTCAAATCGCCGTAAACAGCCTCAACACTAAAGCCTGCGCTTTCGAGCATTTCTCTTATTTCTTCGTCAGAATATGCACGCTCACTGAAATTTTCCGAGGAACGGTAGTAAACACCGTTTTCCTCCTCGAAAAAGTCAAGGCTTATGTCGACAATATCGTTTTCACGAGGGGAATTCTGCCACACGCAGAAGACCTTTTCATTTTCAAAAACAAACGTATTGTCCTTTAAAACCTCACGGTGCTTATAGACCGTATTCACGTCGAACACAAACAGACCGTCATTGTCCATAAACAGTCCGACCTTGTCAAAGGCTTTCTTAACATCCTCGATTTTTGTGAGGTGGTTTATGCTGTCGAGGGTGCAGACGCAGGTGTTGATTGTTCCGTAAAGGTCAAGCGACTGCATTTTCTGCCTTAGATAGAGAATGTCAAGTCCTTCCTCATACGTTCTCTGCATTGCCTCACTGAGCATTTCAGCGCTTGAATCAACACCGTAAACGTCAACGCCGTTTTTGGCGAGCAGACGTGTAAGCGAGCCTGTTCCGCAGGCTAAATCAAGCGTAATACCTGTTTCGTGATTGTGGCGCTTGAAAAGCTCTATAAGATAAAGACAGCGTTTTTCGTAGTCGGCGTCCTCCATGAGTCCGTCGTAGAACCTTGCAAATGAAACGTAGCTTGCCATTACTTATTTTCCCCGCCGAGTAGCTTGTCGAGTACAAGCGTATAACCGTAGGTATCGTTATCAAACAGTGCACGCTTTACACGGCTTATTGTGGCGGTTGACGCACCCGTTTCCTTTACAATCTCGGTGTAGACCTTCTTTTCGGTGAGCATTTTGGCAACGACAAGGCGCTGTGACATAGCCTTAAGCTCTGCGCTCGTGCACAAATCCTCAAAAAATCTGTAGCATTCCTCCTTGTTGTCAAGTGAGAGTATTGCATCAAACAAAAAGTCGGTTGATTCATTTTTCAGCTTTGAATTCAAAACATTTGCCTCCTTTTCACGGCAATTGATTTTATACATTAAAATTTTAACACATAAAAGTATAAAAGTAAATATTATAATTTGAGAAGATAGTTTTTAATTTTCGTAAAAACATAATTATAACTTTTCAGGCATAATGAACGTGTTGCTCTTGTATCAACAAACAATAGGGTGACAACTGCATTTCTGCAAGTCATCACCCGTTCAGCGTTATACTTCGTTGTCTGTAATTCTTATCGCAAGCGCTGTAATATCGTCGTCGGGGCTGTCGCCTCTGCGCTTTATTGCCTCGTCAACTACAGCACGTGCAAGTTCCTGAGTGCTTCCCTCGTTCCAGCTTCTTATCAGCTTTTCAAGCCATTTTTCGTCACCTGTTATTACGCCGTCTGACACCATTACCACCATATCTCCCGATGAAAGATTTACCGTATCCGATGAAAATTTTACTCCGTTTAATATTCCGACGGGCAGTGACGGCATTTCTCTGACCATTACTCTGCCGTTTTTCCTGACAAAGGTTGCAGGTGCTCCTGCCTTTTTCAGCGTTACCTTGCCCGTATATAAATCAACTCCCGTTAAGTCGAGTGTTGAAAGCGACTCGTCCTCGCTTTTTACCATAAGCGCAGAATTGACAATCTGCAATGAACTGTCTGCCGAGAGTCCCGAGCGCAGAAGTCTGCCCATTACCGACACAGCCATATTGCCGTCAACAGCCGCTCTGCCGCCTGTACCCATACCGTCGCAGACAAGGGCGTACGTTTTTCCAAAGCCGTCGTTAAAGTAATCAAGACAGTCGCCGCAGAGCCTGCCGTTATTTGCAATATGCTGGTCAGAGCCGATTTCAACGTCATAGACGGGCATTTCACATAGTGCCGCTCTGATTCTGTCGCCCTCACAGGTAACAGTCGGCAAATCAAATCTTCTGCCACAGCACTTTGAAACCTCACGCATTATTGTGCCCTTTGAAAGCTTGCTGTCGCCTTTTGTCGAAAGCTCAAGCTCAACGCTCATTCTGCCGCCGTCGGACACAAGGCATACACATTCAACGGGAATTGCGCCGAGTGCGCTTAATGCTGAAATTATCCTTTCCGAGCTGTCGGTATCGCACCTCATTGTGTTCTTGAACTCGTCGGACAAGTCGCTGAGAATGTCGCTTACGCCCGAAAACTGTCCTGCCACAACACCTCTTACATCGGACACTCGGCGCTGAGCCTCGAGAGCAGAGAGGTATTCACGGTAGTTTAAATTCATACTGCGTGCAATTTCGCCCTTCTTACAGCAGTTCTTGACAAATGCGTCCTCAACGTCGCTTTCGCTGATTCTTCCCTGCGCCTCAAGCAGTTCTTCAAGCCTGAAAAAATCATCCCTTGTAACGCCCTGCTTATGCTCGTAGCAATAGGTTTTAAGTCCGCAGTTGTTGCAGACCTCTTTTTCCACGTTTTCGCACACCACGGAAAAGCTTGGTGAATACAAATCCTTGAGTTTGTCGGAAACAGAATTAACGTCATTACGCACGTTATAAATCGCTTTTGAGGCGAAATCAAGCCGCATAACGATATTTTTTCGCAACGTTTCGCCGAGAGAGGAATTCTTCTCGTTTGAAAAGACGGGTGAAATTATATTACCGACCTCTTTGGGTAGTATCATAAACACAACCGAGCCGACAAAGCTTTCAATCAACACTGCGGCAAGCTGAGTATTTTCGCCGAACGCAAGGCTCATAATACCGTTTGAAATCAAAAACGCTATTGCACAGCCGAGCTTGCCCACAGGAGCAAACATTCCGGCCATAAGTCCGCCAAAGGCAAAGCCGCCGCAGACAAAGCCCTGCGCTCTGCTTGCAATACTGAAAACTGCTCCCGTTGCGATTCCGCAGACTGCACCACCGTTCACTCCACCGTATCTTGCACAGAGCAGAACGGCTGTTATCGCAATAATTCTGCCGAGCGAAATATTCTCAAAGGTTATACTTCCGAACGCAAGAATCAGCACACAGCCCGTCATAACAAGGCACGCAGTTTCCTGTCTGGTGTAGGCGGAAATTCCCCTTTTCTCGTCTGCAAGCTGAACAGAAACGCTTATAAAGTAAGCCGCAGCACCCGAAAGCACAGCCTCGATAAAGCAGTCTGCAAAGGAAGAAAGCGTGCTTGTACTCGCAAACAAAAGTGCAATTCCCGTTGCAAGCGTCGGAAGAAAGGCTGCAAGAGGAGCAAAAAGTCTGCTCCTGCTCACCTTTTCAATGTCGCCCATAAGCCAGCGCAGCGCACCGATTGCCACTATGACGGCTATGTATCTGAAACTGTCGGTGGGTTTCAGCAAAATATAGCCGAACGCCGTTCCGACAAGAGATGAAAATAGATATTTTTTCGGCACTGCCGCCGCATATGACGCTCCGAACGGTGCAAGAGTACCGAGAAGCGTTCCCCTCGACACAAGAATTCCGCACAGCAGGTATACTAAATTTACAGCGCCGTTTCTTACAAAATCATTGCGGTTGTCGCTTGTTTTTCTTCTCAAAGCTTTTGTGCTTTCCATAATATTCTACGTCCTTTTACCGAAAATCAGTTGATTTGTTGTTGCAAGTTTATTATATGATAAAGGTTGCAATCGTTTTGTCATTATGTGAATGAGCGTTTTTATATTCTTTTGTAGAAAATTCAGAAAGCAGATTTATAAGCCGCCCTAAAAGTCAGTTTAAAAAAAATAAAGCCGACAAGCACAGCTTTATCAAACATATTGTATATTATGAAATTTTGATTTATAATTATGGAGTAAACACAGTTTTGAAAGGAATATTTTTATGATTATAATGTCGATTGACCTCGGCAAAGCCAGAACAGGCATTGCAGTGTGCGATAAAACGGAATTTTTAGCATTTCCCTATACGGTTATTTTTGAAAAGTCGCCGCAAAGGCTTATGGAAAAGGCAGTACAGGCTGTCAAAGACACCAAGGCAGAGTTGGTTGTTGTGGGGTTGCCGAAAAATATGGACGGAAGTGAGGGCGAAAGCGCACAGAATGCAAGAGCCTTTGCAAAGGAGCTTGAAGAACTTACCGGCATTAAGACCGTTATGCAGGACGAGAGGGGAACAACAATTACGGCACACAACTTTCTGAACACGACAAACACAAGAGGAAAAAAACGCAGGAATGTTGTTGACGAGGTTGCGGCAACGATAATCTTGCAGGACTTTCTTGATTCAAGAAAGTAGAGGAATAATTATGAAAAGGAAACTTAAAAAAGCTATGCTTATTGTACTTATTGTAATTCTGTCAATTATTTTGCTTGCGGTAATGTCGGTTTTTATTCCACGTCTGATAAACAGCTATAATAATAAAATTGATACCGAAAACGGTATTCAGGAATCAACATACATAGATATAGACGGAATGAAGCAATACATTCAGATACGCGGAGAAAACACTGAAAACCCCGTTATGATTTTCATTCACGGCGGTCCTGCAAGTCCTATGGGATATGTATCGGCTTATTATCAGAAAGAGCTTGAATCCGAGCTTACTATTATCAATTATGACCAGCGTGGATGCGGAAGAACTTACTACGCAAATGACTGCGATGCAAACGCCGACATAGATTTGCTTGTTGACGATCTGAATGCAATCGTTGAGTATGCAAAAGAACGCTTCGGCAAAGAGAAAGTAATTATTGCAGGACATTCATGGGGAACGGTAATAGGCAGTATCTACGTACAGGAACACCCCGAAAACGTAAGCTGTTATATCGGCATCAGTCAGATTACAAATCTCTATGAAAACAAGCTCAACGCCGCAAGAACGGCTCTTGAGAAAGATGAAATCAAAGGAACGGAAGATGAGCAAAAGCTTACAGAGCTTATTGAGAGAATGAGTAAAGCCAGCGAATATGACGATATGTCGCTTGACGACCTCAGTCAGCTTGTTTCAATAACTTCAAAATACATTGCCTGCGAAGGTGAAATGTCGGGACTTTCTCAGATGATTACGGGCATTACTTTTCCCGATATGAATTTTGATGATATAAAATGGTTTATGTCACAAATGGATACTGAAAAATTCTTTGCTCAGAACAGAGAAGTAATGGAGTATGCTTTCTTTGGCTTTGATATTGATACGCTTTCAAAAACCTATGATGTGCCCGTTTATTATCTTGCAGGAAAAGGCGATTATGCAGTTTGTCAGAAAGACGCTGAGGCTTATTACGAAAGCATAAAAGCACCCGACAAAGCCTTTTATTGGATTGAAAATGCAGGTCACAGTATGTTTATGGATAATCCTGAGGTTTATTGTGATACCATAAAAGATATTTTATCAAAAATCGACGATTGAATTTCTGATTATTATTTTAGGCATTAACAAATCCAACGAAATAAGCTAAAACCAAATATATAATGAAAAGGGACGTCAGACACCGTATTGTACGGCATCTGACGTTCCGAAATTTATTTATAAATCAGATTACAACTTAACAGGCGGTTCCTTGCCGGGATAAAGGCTCGGATATTTTTCAATTCCGTTAACAAGCTTTAACAGTGTCTTTTCCGTTTCCCTGATTTTCAGAGGATTTATTTTCGGCAAATCCTTTGCGGTTATTTCGCCGTCTATATTCTGAATCTTTTTCAGCTGTCCGATGATATATCGCAAATCATAGAATGTCGGTGCAACCTCAAGCGGCTTTTTCTCAACACCCGAAAGCTGATAAGCCGCATACATTCCCGTTCGGCAGGAGGTTTCAACCGTAAACACTGCGTCCTCGGGAGTTTCAACAAACTGCCCGATAAAAGCTAAATTCGTACAGCCGTCTGGGATAATCTTGGGTCTGTCGGCAATATTTCTCGGCATAAACTGCGATGTGATATACGGCATCATACAGGTAGAAATATAGCTGTGCTTCAAAAGCTCGTCCTTAATATCGAGCATACCGAAGTGATAAAGCATCTCGGTCATAATTTCGTCACCCGTACATTCGCACATCGGCTTTTTGATGTAGTTTCCCGGTCTTTCACCCCAAAGGCCGTAGCCCCAGCCAACCTGTACATTCTCAGGCTGATTCGGGAAGTATGGCGCGTGGTATGCAAGATAGGAAATATCCCAGTTTGACTCGGGGAACGAGATAACTCCGTTTGTACCTATCGGTCTGCCCGAAAGCTTTTCGATTCTGTCGTAAAATTCGGGGAAATCTGTGATTGTCGGGAAGAACGAAACCCACTTTGTCTTGTCGACGTCACTTATAAACTTTTCGGGATTGCCGAACTTCCTGTCACGCTTTGCGAGCTTTTCCCAGACTGTGAACAAGCCGCGGTTTGTTGTATCACGGTTTGTCGGAGCTACGGTATTGTTGTCGCCGAACTCAGAATTCTGCGTCATAGAACCGTTAGTAAAAATAACCATATCGTCCTTTGCAACGTTGAGCACATACTCCTTGCCCGATACGTTGTAGCGGATTCCGACAGCAGTATTATTGTCATCGCTCATGAGAATTTCCGTGACCTCGGTGTAAGTATGAAAATTAACACCCTTGCTCTCAAGCCACTTAATAATCGGCAGTATAATTGCGTCATACTCATTTAAATCTGTATGCAGAATTCCGTGTTCGTAGTCGCTTTCGGGCATAAAATGCGTAAATCTGCGAAAATAACGCTTTGCCTCAATTGCGCTGTGATACTGCTTGAAGGCAAGCATATTGTGGAAGGTAAGCCATAGGTTTGAGTGGAAAAAGCTTTCGGGGAACACGTCGGCAATTGTTTTTCCCTCAAGTTCCTTCTCATCGCAGAACAGCACCTTAAGCATTGCCTGCATACATTCCTCATCCATTGAAAAGTCGTGGCAGGGAATTGACTTTCCCTTAACTACAAGGCGGTATTCGTTGTGCAGAGGGTGTTCGTAGTTGTAATCCCACACATCATCGAGAATTGTTCTGCCCTCGTTGCGCAATGACGGGATTTTAGAGCAGATATTCCAAAGGCACTCCATATTCGGCTCAAGCTCACGTTCACCTCGGCAGAGATAACCTGTTACAGCGTTTCCTGTTCCGTCCATTGAGCCACCGATTTCCCCGCCTGCTTCCATAATCGTTATACTGTTGCCGGGCATATGAATGTCGTCAACGAGATATACAGCGGCTGAGAGCCCTGCAATTCCTCCGCCGATGATATACGCCTCACGATGTTCAAAGCCTTTCGGCGGTTTTGCGTTATACTTTAAGTCATAGATTTTCATTGAATAACACCTCCGCTAATAAATATTGTCAAAGTCTCCGAAGAAAGGAATACTGTTGATTGCTTTTAAAATCATATCCACCGTCTGATTTAATTTAAGCGGATTAATCGGCGGCAAATCCTTTCTTGTAATTTCATCAGTACCGATAAGCTTTTTAATGCACGCCGCAAGAACACGTATATCATACTGAGCCTCGTACAGAGGTACAACAGGACGATCAAGATGCAGAAGTCCGTAGGACGCCATCATTGCAGTACGGATTGACGTTTCAACAGTAAACACAACGTCACCCGGAAGCTCAACATACTGACCGATAAACGCAAGGTTTGTACAACCCTTTGGAATAACGCTCGGACGGTCTCCGAGTGCTCTGGGCATAAACTGAGAAGTTATGTAGGGCATCATACAGGTTGAAATGTAGCAATGCTTTAATGCTTCGTCCCTGATATCAAGAAGACCGAGATGATAGAGAAACTCTGTCAGAATTTCCTCTCCCGTACATTCGCCCGACGGCTTGTTGATGTAATTTCCGTCTCTTTCACCGTAGAGAGTGTCAAGCCAAAACACCTGCTCGTTGTCAGGCTGGTCGGGATAATACTCGCCGTAAAGCACAAAGGAGATATCCCAGTTTGAATCTATAATCGTTACTGCACCGCTTGTTGTGCCCTCTTCGCTCCTGATAATTCTGCGGATACGGCTTGTCAGCTCAGGATAATCCCTTACGGTTACCATTGCGCTAACCCACTTTGTTTTGTCAATATCGGATGTAAATTTTTCGGGATGACCAAATTTTTCGTCACGCTTAGCAAGCCTTTCCCAAAGACTGAACAGACCTCTGTATTCCGTATCACGGTTAGTCTGAGCTACTGTATGATTGTCTCCCATTGAGCTGTTTTGAGTCATTGAGCCGATTGTGACGATTGCAATTTCATTTTCGGAAACAGGGATAAACATCTCTTCACCGCTTTTCTTTGCGTGGATTCCGAGAACGGTATTATTGCTTTCGTCCAAATCCAAATCATAAACCGTGCAGTCGTTTATTATCGTAACGCCCCTGTCAAGAAGCCACTTTTTTACAGGCTTTATGATAGAGTCGTATTCGTTGTGCTTTGTTTCAACTTGACCTCTCAGGTGGTCGATGCCCGGCAGATGCTGGACAAAACGAACCATATATCGTTTCATCTCAATAAGGCTGTGGTAGTGCTTGAAAGCAAGCATTGAATGAAAACAAAGCCACAGACTTGATTCATAAAGCTCCTGTGCAGTATCGCCGAAAAATTCATCAATTGTAACATCCTCAATTTTGCTCTCGGGAATTACCATCATTTCAATCATTTTTTCAGAGAGCTTTTTTGACATTGTCAAATCGCTTACCCTGTCGTAAATCTGTCCCTGATTGTGCAGTAAACGGCCATTTGAATAAATGCGGTGCTCGTTATTTGCGTCAACGGTTTCCTCCAGAACTGTGCGTCCGGGTGTGTCGATTGAGGGAATTTTGTTGCACAGGTACCACAGGCATTCCATATTCGGTTCAAGCTCACGCTCGCCTCTGCAGACATAACCGTACTCGTTTCTTGCGGCGTCCATAGAGCCGCCGACTTCTTTCAGGCTTTCGTAGATTGTAATGTTCCTGCCGTCCATATAGCCGTCGTCAATCAGAAAAACTGCTGACGCAAGACCAGCAATACCGCCGCCTACGATATGAGCCTTTTTCGTTTCGATTCCTTCGGGTTTATGCGCCCTAATTCTGTCATAATTTTTCATTACTATACCTCCTTTTAATAGTAATACTGATGATGTTACTTGACATCTGTTACGCTTACAAGTATAATTATTTCAGGAAATTAGTCAACAGAACAGAGTTTTATTTTAAAACGATAATTAACAAAATATATGAAAATGTTTCCTAAAATGAGGGATTTTTTATGGAAAAGGAACTTGATTTTCGCATTCAAAGGACGTATAAACTGCTTACAGACGCTTTGCTTGAGCTTCTGAAAGAAAAGGAATTTGACGACATTACTGTTTGTGAGCTTTGCGACAAAGCTATGATACGCAGAGCAACATTTTATAAGCACTTCGGCGATAAATATGAGCTTTTTGCATTTGTTATCCGTGAGTTGCAAGACTCTTTCAAAGAAAAACAAACTCTCGTCTACGATGAAAAACGTCCTCAGACTTTTTATACTGCATTGCTTAACTGTACACTTGACTTTGTTGACAGAAACCGCAGTATTGTTATGTCAATCTTTAAATGTTCGGGGGCAGGACAGCTGACTGATATTCTGCTTGAGGAAATAGAAAGTGACCTTTGCCGTCATTTCAGACAGGACGTTGCTAACGGAGCTATTTTACCCGGTAAGCCCGAGCTGATTGCATCAATGATTTCGGGTGCGCTGATTTATACAATCAAGCGTTGGGTATTGTACGAAATGGACGTGAAAAAAGAAGAAATGAACGCATTATGCCTTTCGCTTATGAAAGTGGTTTAACCGTAAATCGGAAAAATTAAAGGAGCCGGTTCAAACGTTTAGAATTTAAACCGGCTCCTGATTTTATTGAATTTAAAATTACTGAACGGGCGTATAGAACACGCTTAAAAACAGCTCGTAAAACTCACTCTCGTTTACATAGTATTCGGCATAGGTTTCACCCATTTTTGCTTCACCAGGAACGGTGCTCATCTCAACCGACATACCGTTGCTCATAACTATTGACTCGGAAAGATACAAAACCCTTGATGGATTCAGGTTTGTGCAGGTATACGGAGATGATGCATTGAACAAATCAACAGGTGTTGTGATATTTTCTTTCGTTGCAGAAATTACCTTGTTCATAAATTGCGTTACATACACTTGCTGGCGCTGCATTCTCAAAGTATTTGCATCAGCGCTCTCGTGATTTCTTGAGCGCACGAATGACTCCGCAAGCTTACCTTCAAGGTGGTAATTCTGCCCTTTTACAAAGGTATCTATGGTTTCGGGAGATGTAACGTCAACTCCGCCTACGCTGTCGTTTACTGCTGCAATACCGTCAAGGTCAAGCGCAAGATACGTCTTAATCGGGATATTATAAAACAGCCTTTTTACCGAATTAACAGTATTTTCACAGCTTTTCTCCTTGCCGTCGCCGTATGCATAGGAAAGACAGATTTGCTGCGTTTCACTTCCCACGTAACCGCCGTTTGCAGAATAAACGGTAACGTCGGTCATAGTATCACGAGAAATATTTATCATTGAAATTTTGCCTGTTTTGGTGTCAACAGCAATCAGTACAATTACGTCAGCCTGTCCACCCGTTCCAAGAACCTCTGTTTCTTCAAGCTCACGCTTGTCAACGCCCATAAATAGAATATTTGTGACGTTTTTATTATACTGATAAGTCTTTCCCTTATATACTACAAATTCACCGTCATTCTGGGTCTGAACACCCTGCGGTGCTGTGATAGTATAGGAGCCGTCAAGCAGCTCGCTGCTGCCTTTGAAAAATAGATATGTAATAGTTCCGACTGCAAGCAATATAAGAGAAAGAAAAACACAGCCTATGCTTATAAGTACCTTTTTTAGTTTTTTCTTCTTTTTTCGATGTTTTGACTTGCTGTGTCTGTTTCCGCTCTGTGAATATACAATACTTTCCCCGTTTGACTTGCTGTACGATTTTACTTTACGCTTTTTTGATTTATGCGGCTTAGTAAAAACATAGTCGCTAATGTCATCTTCTATTGTTTTTTCATCGTTTCTTACAGGCCGTCTTTTCCCTTCGAGCCTGATGCACTCGTCTTTTTCAACCGTGTTTTTATCTTCTTTTCCGTTTTTATCTAAAAACTCATTAATATTTTCATCATTTTGTTTGTTCGTCATTAATCAGTACCCCCTGGACAAGATAACGTCCTTCGCCGCTGTTAAGGCACGTGCTGAGCACAACAATATTATCGTCAATATCAAGATTAACCCCTTCTCTTGTATTGCTGCTGACCGAACGGGGATTTGAAATCATATCAAGGTAATCTTTAAAAACCTTGTCATCAGAAAAATCAAACGAGTTCATTATGTGCCTGTCATCATACACAAAGGCAGATACAACCTCATAAGTCAGCTTGCGGCTTTCGGTGTAAATA
Organism: uncultured Ruminococcus sp.; assembly: GCA_902766885.1. Lineage (GTDB taxonomy): Bacteria > Bacillota > Clostridia > Oscillospirales > Acutalibacteraceae > Ruminococcoides. Next base: position 12,607 of record CACXFS010000071.1, read on the forward strand.
TAGAAATTTTTATTTTTATCAAAAAAGTCTTTGTCCTTGAATTTATGCAGATTAGCAAACATAGAACCGTCAGCCATATTATGACCGTAAAGCACAGTTACTCTGTCATTAAAATCCCTTGAGTTGCAAAACTGTGAATAAATCGCACCTGCATAACTGTAGTTCTTGTAAATATCGTGGTCAAGGTAAAAGTTGTCATCCGTTGAGTGGCGGCAAACAGGATAGTTTATATTCGTATCGGGAATATAAATCCACGCATAAATGTCGGGATTCTGCTTTATAAGCGAGTCAAAATCTACGGGATTTTCCGCCTTTTTTACGTTGATTTCGCTAGGAGCAGTTATCTCCGTACTACTCTGACTTTCCGACAATTCACCTGCATAGGAGCTTGCAATATTGTTATATTCATTTCTGTTTTCGCTGTTGAGCACGCCTTTGATTACAACATAAGCACACGCACACAAAAAAACAATTGCAAACAGCACGATTATTGAAATTAAAACAACATTCTTTTTCCTTTTCATTAAACTATCACCCGACAGCTCATACGAAACCGGTGTGCCGCCGTTTATCCGATGAGCATTATACCTGAACCTTATAAACAAATTTATAACGCATTTTATTGAAAATATTTTATCATTTTTTTAATATATTGTCAATAATTTGATAATACAATTAAAAAATACACCTTTTTTATGTTCGTTTTATGTGGATAGTAATAACAGACTTTATGCCTGTTCATTATTAAGCAATTTTGAAAAGTAAAAAAGCCCCCGCAACTGCGGGGGCTGAAAAATAAACAAATAAATTATTTGCTCTTGTTTGTTCTGACGAGCATTACAACAGCAGCACCGCAAGCAGCAACTGAAAGCATAATTACTGCATAGGGCAGTACGTCGTTTGTTCCTGTCTGTGGTGAAGTTTTGTTGACATCTCTGTTTACTGTACCTGTTTCAACTGTAGAAGAACCTGACTTCTTATAGTAAGGTGTTACAGTAATGTCACCTGTAATGATAAGGTCCATCTCGGAATCTGTTAACTTATCGTTAGTTATGTAAGGACCGTCAATTTCCCAGTGGTCAAATGTATAACCTGGGTTTGGCTTTGGAATAATGTGAACGTGCTGTTCGCCGTTTTCATCAATATCGGTTGTAAATTCGTAGCTGCCGTCGCCGCCTTCTGACGGGATAACGTCAACTTCATACTTAAAAGTAGTTGCGGGTGCAGTAGTAGCCACGGGGCTTACTACAGAATCTTCAGCCGCAAATGCAGGAACTGTAGCAAATGCAACCATTAAAACTGCAAATAAAACAGAAACAATCTTTTTCATTTATATCTCCTCCTATTAATAAACCTCTTGATAGTACCTAAAAACAACATATTACTATTTCTAAAATCAAATCAATTATATCACATAATTTTTGTTGTGTAAATAGCGAAATCGAAGAAACTTGGTTTAATATTATACAAATTTTCACGTGTTTTCTTGTTAATATGACAAATTACTTTACAAATCGGGCCGTTTCTATTGCATAAACAGGGACGTAATTGTATAATAGATTTAATAATGTAACATTTTCTTTGAAAGGATTTTTTATATGAATATCGCTCAGCTTCAGCAGAAAATAAACGAACTCAAAAAGGAAAAGGACGTGTGTATTCTCGCACACAGCTATCAGGCTCACGAAATTCTTGAAATTGCCGATTTTACGGGCGACAGCTACAAGTTAAGCGTTGACGCAAGCAAGGTGGAAAATAAAAATATTCTTATGTGCGGAGTTCGCTTTATGGCTGAAACCTGCAAGATTCTTTCACCCGAAAAAACAGTTTATCTTGCTCAGCCGACAGCAGGCTGCAGTATGGCCGACCAGATGGACAGGCAGCTTATCTCTCAGGTAAAGGAAATGTACCCCGATTACGCTGTTGTTGCCTATATCAACACAACGGCTGACCTTAAGACAATCTGCGACGTATGCGTAACAAGCTCGTCTGCCGTTAAAATTGTTAATAATATGCCCGAAAAGGACATTCTTTTTATCCCCGACTGCAACCTTGGCTACTATGTTGCAAAGCAGTGTCCCGATAAAAATATCAAGCTTTTAAACGGAGGTTGTCCGATTCATGCCTGCGTAAATACCGATGACGTTAAGAAAGCAAAGGCTATGTACCCGAACGCAGAGTTCCTTGTTCACCCCGAATGTACGCCCGAAGTCGTTGCAATGGCTGATTATGTCGGCTCAACATCGGGAATAATGAACTATGCGGTGAATTCAGACAAGACAGACTTTATCATCGGTACGGAAATCAGCATTGCGGAGCATTTGCAGTATATGTGCCCCGACAAGAATTTCTACATTCTCACTCAGAAGCTCATCTGCCCGAATATGAAGGCAACTACGCTTGTTGACGTTTACAACTGCCTTGCAGGAAAGGGCGGCGAGGAGATTACTCTTGACGACAAGACAATAACAGACGCTAAAAAATGTATTGACGAAATGATTAGGCTCGGTTGATGATATAATATGGCAAAAAAGGCATTAATTGCGATGAGCGGCGGAGTTGACAGCTCGGTCGCCGCTTATCTTATAAAGGAACAGGGATTTGAGGCAACGGGAATTACGCTCAAGCTTTTCGACAACGAGGACATCGGTGAAAAGAAGGAAAAGACCTGTTGTTCGCTCGACGATATTGACGACGCAAGAAACGTGTGCTACAAGCTCGGCATCCCCTACTATGTTTACAACTTCAAGGACAGCTTTAAGGAAAACGTGATTTCACGCTTTATCAGCGCATATGAAAACGGAACAACACCAAATCCGTGCATTGACTGCAACAGGTACATTAAATTTGAAAAGCTGATGCGCAGAGCCGAGGAGCTTGAATTCGATTATGTGGTTACGGGACATTATGCTGTGATTGAATACAACGCCGAAACGGGACGTTATCTGCTTAAAAAATCGGCTGATTCTTCAAAGGACCAAAGCTATGTGCTCTATTCACTGACTCAGAAACAGCTTGCAAAAACGCTTTTTCCTCTCGGAAATATGACAAAAGAACAGACTCGTGAAATTGCAGAAAAACTCGGTCTTATCAACGCTCATAAGCACGACAGTCAGGACATCTGCTTTGTTCCCGACGGCGACTATGCAAAATTTATTGAGCAGTACACGGGCAGAACCTATCCTCACGGAAACTTCGTTGACGAAAGCGGAAAGGTGCTGGGCGAGCACAAGGGAATTATCCGCTATACGGTAGGTCAGCGAAAAGGACTTGGACTTGCTCTCCCCCATCCGATGTACGTTAAGAAAAAGGATCTCGGCAAAAACGAGGTAATCTTATGCGAAAACAGCGGACTTTTCTCACGTGAGCTTTACGCAACCGACATCAACCTTATTACCTGCGATAAAATTGACAAGCCGATAAAGGTCAAGGCAAGAGTAAGGTACAATCAGAGCGAGCAAAGCGCTGTTGTCGAGCAGATTGACGATAACACCCTGCACATTGTGTTTGACGAGCCGCAGAGAGCAATTTCCTACGGTCAGGCAGTTGTGCTTTACGACGGCGACTACGTTGTCGGCGGCGGCACGATTTGCCGCACACCTGAAAAAAATTAATTTAATTATGCTTTAAAATTTTATGAAAGATCTATCTTGATAAAAAACAGACGGTGTACCTTAAATTGATACACCGTCTGATTTTTATTGCTGTTAATTAAAGGTTTGAAAGAAGCTTTTTGATTCTTTCAACAGCCTCAATTGTGTTTTCTCTGTCGCCGAAAGATGTAAGACGGAAGTAGCCTGCGCCGTTTTCGCCGAAGCCCTCACCGGGAGTACCGACAACATTTGCCTCTTTTAAGAGCAGATCAAAAAATTCCCAGCTTCCCATATTGTTGGGGCACTTAAGCCAGATGTAAGGCGAGTTCTTGCCGCCTGTGTAGTAAATTCCGAGCTCGTCAAGAGCAGAGGAGATAATTCTTGCATTTTCCTGATAGTAAGAAATGTTTTCCTTTATCTGTTTCTGACCTTCCTCGCTGAATACAGCCGCAGCAGCGCACTGTACGGGCCACGAAACACCGTTGAATTTTGTAGCCTGACGGCGGTACCATGTAGCGTAGATGTTGTGACCGTCACGCTCAAGCTCCTTGGGGATAATTGTGTAGCCGCAGCGTGTGCCTGTAAAGCCTGCTGTCTTTGAAAGCGAGCACATTTCGATTGCGCACTTTCTTGCACCCTCGATTGCAAAGATTGAACGGGGCAAGTCCTCTGTAATGAATGCCTCGTAAGCCGAGTCGTAGAGAATAATTGCGTCGTTTTCGAGTGCGTAGTCAACCCACATTTTGAGCTGTTCAGCATTGTAAGCAGAGCCTGTGGGGTTGTTGGGTGAGCAAAGGTAGATGATGTCAGCCTTTACGTTCTTGTCGGGAAGAGCCGCAAAGCCGTTTTCTTCGTTAGATGCGGCATAAACAATCTTTCTGCCTGCCATAATGTTCGAGTCAACATATACGGGATAAACGGGGTCGGTTACAAGCACAACATTGTCCTTGTCAAAAATGTCGCCGATGTTGCCGCAGTCGGACTTTGCACCGTCAGAAATGAAGATTTCATCGGCAGAAACGGTTACGCCAAAGCTCTTGTAGTAGTCTGAAATTGCCTCTCTTAAGAAAGCATAACCCTCGTAGTCGGGATAGCCCTTGAAACTTTCCTTGTGAGCAAGATCCTCCGCACCCTTTTTCATTGCTTCAATTACAACGGGAGCAAGCGGAAGTGTTACGTCGCCGATTCCGAGCTTGATAATCTTCTTGTCGGGATTTGCCTTGGCAAATTCAGCAGTCTTCTTTGCAACGTCTGCAAAAAGATAGTTCGGCACAAGGTTGTCAAAATTCTTGTTTATTTTCATACCAATCATTCCTTTTTATATAAAATTCAATTGTAGGGAACGGTCAGGACCGTTCCGTTGAAATACAACCACTGTCTGTTAGTATCGGAACGGTCAAGACCGTTCCCTACATTAATATGGTATCAAACTGCTGTTATTTTTCAAGTGACGCCTTGATAAATTCTCTGAAAAGCGGATGAGCACGGTTGGGACGTGACTTGAATTCGGGGTGATACTGAACGCCTACATAGAAGCGGTTTTCGGGAATCTCAACAGCCTCAACAAGCAGTCCGTTGGGCGATGTACCCGTAATCTTCATACCTGCGTTCTCAATTTCTTCCCTGAAATCGTTGTTGAACTCGTAACGGTGGCGGTGGCGTTCATCAATTTCCTTTTTGCCGTAAGCCTTTTCCATCATTGAGCCTTCCTTGATTACGCAGGGATATGCGCCAAGTCGCATTGTGCCGCCCATATTTTCAATGCCGAGCTGTTCGGGCATAAGGTCAATTACGTTGTGCTTACCCTCGGGAGCAAACTCACCGCTGTTTGCATCCTCATAGCCGAGAACGTTTTTAGCGTACTCGATAACGGCGGTCTGCATACCGAGGCAGATTCCGAGGTACGGAATGTCATGCTCACGTGCATACTGAGCCGCCATAACCTTGCCCTCAACGCCTCTGTTGCCAAAGCCGCCGGGAACGAGGATTCCGTCAACGTCGCCCAGAAGCTCGTCAGCCTTATACTTTGTAATAAGCTCGCAGTCTACCCACTTGATTTCAACGTCTGCGCCGTTTTCATAACCGCCGTGACGGAGTGCCTCGGCAACGGAAAGATAAGCGTCGTGAAGTGCAACATACTTTCCGCAAAGTGCGATTTTGCACTTCTTTGTGCGGTTGTTGATTCTGCCGAGCATTTCCTCCCATTCTGTGAGGTCGGGCTTTTTGTCAACCGCAATATTAAGCTCTCTGCAAACTACGTTTGAGAAGTTGCTCTTTTCAAGCATAAGAGGTGCCTGATAAAGAGTGGGAAGTGTGATGTTTTCAATTACGCAGTCACGCTTTACATTGCAGAAAAGCGCAATCTTGTCAAAAATGCTGTCCTCAAGCGGCTCGTCACAACGCAGAACGATAATGTCGGGGTTGATACCAAGCGAACGGAGCTCCTTAACTGAGTGCTGAGTCGGCTTTGACTTGTGCTCCTCACTGCCCTTGATGTAGGGAACGAGCGTAACGTGGATAAAAATGCTGTTTTCTCTGCCGACTTCAAGTGAAACCTGACGGATTGCCTCCAGAAACGGCTGGCTTTCAATATCGCCTACTGTTCCGCCGATTTCTGTGATAACCACGTCAGCGTTTGTTTTTTCGCCGACGTTATATATAAATGACTTGATTTCGTTTGTGATGTGCGGGATAACCTGAACGGTTTTGCCGAGGTAGTCGCCTCTGCGTTCCTTTTCGAGAACGTTTGAGTAAACCTTACCCGTTGTGAGGTTTGAATACTTGTTCAAATCCTCGTCAATGAAACGCTCGTAGTGACCGAGGTCGAGGTCGGTTTCTGCACCGTCCTCGGTAACGTAAACCTCGCCGTGCTGATAGGGGCTCATTGTGCCGGGGTCAACGTTGATGTACGGGTCGAGCTTCTGAGCAACAATTTTAAGACCTCTTGCCTTTAAAAGTCTGCCGAGTGAAGCGGCTGTGATACCCTTTCCGAGTCCCGAAACAACACCGCCGGTGACAAATATATACTTTTTATTCTTCTTAACTTCCACGTCTTACACCTCTACCTCTCCGTCGAATACTTTTTCAGCGTTGCCTGTCATATAAACCGTGTCATCTGTGTAGTTGATGATGAGGTCGCCGCCTATAAGCTTGATTTTGATGTCCTCGCCCTTTTTGCAGAAGCCGTTTTCGCAGGCTGCAACTGCAACGGCGCAGGCGCCTGTACCGCAAGCCCAGGTTTCGCCCGAACCTCTCTCCCATACTCTCATCTTGATTGTATGCTCGTCGAGAACAGTTACAAACTCTGTGTTTACTCTCTCGGGGAAGAGCTTGTCAAATTCAAAATCGGGACCGACCTTTTCGATGTCAAGGTTGTCGATATCGTCCATAAATACAACGCAGTGCGGGTTGCCCATAGAAACGCAGGTGATGTTGTAATCCTTGTCGCCGATTTTAACAGATTCGTTAACAACCTTGTCCTTGTCGATTGCAACGGGGATTTCCTTGGGGTCAAGGATTGCCTTGCCCATATCAACTCTGAGTCTTGTAACCTCACCGTCTGCTGTGAATGCCTTTAATTTCTTAATTCCGCTGAGTGTTTCAACGGTAATTTCATCCTTTTCCTTGTAGTCAACCATTCCGTGGTCATAGAGGAACTTGCCTACGCAGCGAATGCCGTTGCCGCACATTTTGCCCTCGGAGCCGTCACGGTTATACATCTTCATCTTTGCGTCTGCAACCTTTGACGGACAAACAAGGATAATTCCGTCGCCGCCGATTCCGAAGTGTCTGTCTGAAAGTCTTACGGCAAGTGCCTCGGGGTTGTTGATTTCCTGATCAAAGGTGCTGAAATAAATGTAGTCGTTGCCGATGCCCTGCATCTTGGTAAACTTAAGCATTAGCTTTTCCTCCCTCATATTGTTGATGTCAATAAGCTCTGTGCTGTGCTGTGAGTAGTGGCTCTTGAGGCAGTCTGCAAGTGCGTTAGCCGTATCAAGAGAAGTAAGACACGGAATGTTTCTTTCAACGGTCTTTCTGCGGATTTTAACGGAATCACGTGAAGGAATTCTGCCCTTTGCAGAGGTTGAAATAACATACTGAATCTTGCCCGACTCAATAAGAGTAAGTGTGTTGCTTGTATTTGACTCGTGAATTTTCTTAACGCCTACAGCGTCAATGCCGAACTTCTTAAGCACCTCTGCTGTTCCCTCGGTTGCATAGATTGTAAATCCGAGGTCGTAGTATTTCTTTGCGATTTCGCCGATTTCGGCTTTATCTGAATTACGGACTGTGATAAACACGCCGCCCTTTTTCTTCATCTTGTAGCCTGCGCCGATAAGACCTTTATACAAAGCCTCCTCAAGCGTACCAGCAATACCGAGCACTTCGCCCGTTGACTTCATCTCGGGACCGAGGTGGTTATCAACGTTGATGAGCTTTTCAAAGCTGAATACCGGTACCTTAACGGCAATATAGGGGCTCTTTCTGTAAAGTCCCGTTCCGTAGCCCATATCCTTTAGCTTTTCGCCGAGCATTGCCCTTGTTGCAAGGTCAACCATCGGAACGCCCGTAACCTTGCTGATGTACGGAATTGTACGTGAAGAACGGGGGTTAACCTCGATTACATAAAGCTCGTCCTTATAGATAAGGTACTGAATATTTACAAGTCCCTTTGTCTTAAGTTCGATTGCGAGGTTTTTGGAGCTTTCAATAATAATCTGCGTCATTTCGTCCGAAAGATTCCAAGCGGGATATACTGCGATTGAGTCGCCCGAGTGAACGCCCGCACGCTCGATATGCTCCATAATTCCGGGGATTAAGATGTCTTCGCCGTCGCAGATTGCGTCAACCTCAATTTCCGTTCCCATAAGGTATTTATCAATGAGAATCGGGTTTTCAATGTTCTGTGCAAGGATAATAGCCATATATTCCTTGACGTCGTCCTCGTTGAAGGCGATAATCATATTCTGACCGCCTAAAACGTATGACGGGCGGAGAAGTACGGGATAGCCGATTTTTGAAGCGACCTCAAGTGCCTCCTCGGTTGTCATTACCGTAACACCCTTAGGACGCTTAATCTGATATTTTTCAAGAAGCTCGTCAAAGCGTTCTCTGTCCTCCGCCATATCAATTGCGTCGTAGGAAGTGCCGAGGATATTAACGCCGTTGTCGCTTAAGAATTTTGTAAGCTTGATAGCAGTCTGACCGCCGAACGCAACAACTACACCGAAGGGCTTTTCGGTTTTGATAATACCCATAACGTCCTCTGTTGTGAGAGGCTCAAAGTAAAGTCTGTCGGCTGTGTCGAAGTCGGTTGAAACAGTTTCGGGGTTGTTGTTTACGATTACAACGTCGTAGCCTGCCTTTTTGAGCGCCCATACGCAGTGAACGGAAGCGTAGTCAAACTCGATACCCTGACCGATTCTGATAGGACCCGAGCCGAATACGATAACTGTTTTCTTGCCGTCTGCACGTTCCCTGATAAACTCCTCAGCCTCGTTTTCCTTATCAAAGGTTGAGTAGAAGTAGGGTGTTTCTGCGGCAAACTCTGCGGCGCAGGTATCAACCATTTTGTAAACGGGAACAAGCGGATTTTCTACCTTTTTGCCTGTGATTTCTTCAATTGTCTTGTCAAGGAATCCGATGTTCTTTGCACGGACATAAAGCTCATCGGTAAGCTCGCCGTCTTTGAGCTCGTTTTCAACGGCGATGATATTTTTAAGCTTTTCAAGGAACCATTCGTCAATCATAGTAACCGAGTGGATTTCGTCAACTGTGATTCCTCTCTTAAGCGCCTCGTAAACGCAGAAAATTCTTCTGTCGTCGCACACGCTGAGTCTGTCATAAACAGACGCATTTGAAAGCTCTGCAAACTCCTTGTCATCAAGAGTGTTGTGCGAAATCTCCGCACCTCTGACAGCCTTCATAATTGCCTGCTCAAAGGTGGGAGCAATAGCCATAACCTCGCCTGTTGCCTTCATCTGTGTGCCGAGGGTACGCTTTGCGTATACGAATTTATCGAAAGGCCATTTCGGGAATTTTACAACAACGTAGTCGAGCGCAGGCTCAAAACAAGCGTAGGTTGTGCCCGTAACGGCATTTTTAATTTCATTGAGTGTGTAGCCGATTGCGATTTTAGCCGCAACCTTTGCAATGGGATAGCCTGTTGCCTTTGAAGCAAGTGCGGAAGAACGTGATACACGGGGGTTAACCTCGATTACTGCGTATTCAAAGGTTTCGGGGTTGAGCGCAAACTGACAGTTACAGCCACCCTCTACCTTTAGTGCAGAGATGATATTGAGAGCCGCACTTCTGAGCATCTGATACTCCTTGTCTGCAAGAGTAACAGTAGGAGCAATTACAATTGAATCGCCTGTATGAACGCCGACGGGGTCGAAGTTCTCCATTGAGCAGACGGTGATTACGTTGCCGTCGCTGTCACGCATAACTTCAAACTCAATTTCTTTCCAGCCGGAAATGCACTTTTCAACAAGCACCTGAGTGATAGGTGAAAGCTCAAGACCGTTTGAGGTGATTTCACGGAGCTCGGATTCGTTGTCAACAATACCGCCGCCTGTGCCGCCGAGTGTGAATGCAGGACGGATAATTACGGGGTAGCCGATTTCATCTGCAAATTTAACAGCCGACTCAACGTCGTTTACAACCGTTGAGGGAATACACGGCTGACCGATTGACTCCATTGTGTCCTTAAAGAGCTGTCTGTCCTCTGCCTTGTCAATTGTTTCGGGGTTTGCACCCAGCAGCTTTACGCCGTACTTATCGAGGAAGCCCTCCTTTGCAAGCTGCATTGAAAGGGTAAGACCTGTCTGACCGCCGAGGGTTGAAAGCAGGCTGTCGGGACGCTCCTTTTTGATGATTCTCTTTACGGTTTCAAGTGTAAGAGGCTCAATATATATTTTATCAGCCATTGCGTTGTCTGTCATAATTGTAGCAGGGTTTGAGTTTACGAGAATAACCTCAAGTCCCTCCTCTTTGAGTGCACGGCAAGCCTGTGTGCCTGCATAGTCAAACTCGGCAGCCTGTCCGATTACAATAGGACCCGAGCCGATTACCATAACTCTTTTAATATCCTGTTTGAGTGGCATATAATCATTCCTTATCCAAATTTTATCGGTTATATTACTGTGTTTATTCTTACTTATTTTTGTTTTCTTTAATCATATCTATAAATCTATCAAATAAAAACGCCGTATCAAGCGGTCCGCCGCAGGCTTCGGGGTGGAACTGTACCGAAAACGCAGGCATATCCGTATAGTTTACGCCCTCGCAGGTGTTATCATTGCCGTTTACAAAGCTTACAACTCCGTTTTCGGGCAGGCTGTCGCTTACAACTGCGTAGCCGTGATTCTGTGAGGTGATATAAACTCTGCCTGTTGCAATTTCCTTTGCAGGCTGGTTTGCACCTCTGTGACCGTATTTGAGCTTTTCAGTCTTTGCACCCTGCGAAAGTGCCAGAAGCTGATGACCGAGGCAGATTCCGAAAATCGGGATTTTATGCTCGCAGAGCTTTTTAAGCTCCTCAATAATCTGTGTATTCTTTGCAGGGTCACCCGGTCCGTTTGAAAGCATAATTCCGTCGGGATTCATTGCAAGGATTTCCTCAGCCGTTGTATTTGCAGGAACAACCGTGAGGTTACAACCACGCTTTACAAGCTCTCTGCCGATATTGTGCTTTGCACCGAAGTCCATAAGCACAACGTTAAGTTCGGGGTTTTCTGCGCTGTAGTTTTCTTTTTCTTTTATTGTAGTGCTTTCAACTGCGTCTGTGATAACGTAATTTTTGATTTCTTCAAGCTCGCTCTCGGTATAATCGGGAGAGTAGCAGATTTTGCAGTTCATTACGCCGTATTCACGCACGATTCTTGTGAGTGCACGTGTGTCGATTCCGTAGATTCCGGGAATTCCGGAGTCTTTTAAAAAGGTGTCAAGATCACCCTCACAACGGAAATTAGAGGGAACTTGGCACCATTCTCTAACAATATAACCTTTAAGCGACGGAGAGTCACTTTCAAAATCGGAGGGAATTACCCCGTAGTTTCCGATTAAAGGGAATGTCTGAATAACCACCTGACCGAAATAGCTGGGGTCGGTGAGTGTTTCAAGATAACCTGTCATAGCTGTGGTAAAAACAAGTTCTCCCGTAGTTTCTTTTTCAGCACCAAACGCCTTGCCTTCAAAGACTGTGCCGTTTTCAAGAATTAAGTACGCCGCACGGCTCATAAAAACACATTCCTTTCAAAAATTCACTTCATACTTATCAGGGAACACTGATTAAATCGTTTGTGCATATTGCGCCGTCAGATTTTTCGTCAGGTTGTACAAATAAACCGCAGTAATGCTGACGCATTACGAGGATTTTTTGGGCAAGCTGACGGGAAATATGCATGCAAGATGTGCAAACAGCTTTCAGTGTGATTTATTCAGTGTTTCCTTAGTTTTCGTAGGTCTGAATAACCTGCTTGGCAACCTGAAGCTTGCTTATGCGCAAGTCCATTGCCTGCTTTTCAAGATAGCGGTGTGCCTGAGTTTCAGACATATTAAGGCAGGAAATAAGCAGAAACTTTGCCCTGTTGATGATTTTCATATCCTCAACCATATGCCTTAGCTTTTCGTTTTCCTCCGTCACGCATAGCATTCTCATACGAAAGCAGTCCGTAAACTGGAGAAAATGGTGAAAAAGATGCTTATTAATCGGCTTTGCAATTACCAGAACGCCGTGTTCGGTCAGAAGGTCGTTGACGTCGTCGGCATTTTTCTGCGGAACGATGATTACAACGCTCGACCTTGTGGTTTTTGCAAAGTGCTCGGACAGCTCAATGCCCGTTTCCTCATTTAAAGGAGCGTTTACGCAGATGAGGTCAAATTCATCTTTTTCAACAAGCTTTCTTGCTGTTTTGGCGGTACTTGCAACAGAAATGTTTGTGTATCCCTCACTTCTGAGAAGCTCGGAGAGTGAGGATGCACTCTGTTCAGAGTGCGAAACCAACAAAGCTTTTTTCAAATTTACCACCACCGCTGTATTGTTTCATTCATCTTATTATTGTACTAGATTTACAAGCATTCAAATTTACATAAAGGAATTAAACAAAAAGAAATTTAGTCGGGTGCCTCAGTTCACAATTTGGGCATTTCCTGTAAAGTAAAAAAGAGCTGTAAAAACAGCCCCTTTTTGTCTGAATTATTTTGCGTTCTGCGGGAGAGTGTACTTCTGCTTGTAAGCCTTATAGTCCGCATTATACTGAATATCGTCGGAATTTTTCAGCTCGTGGAGATACTCGTGAGCCTCATATCCGTTGCGGTTAATCTCGATAACACCGATTGCGATATTTGAGCAGTGGTCGGACACACGCTCAATGTTTGTAATCAGATCGGAGAAGATAAAGCCGAGCTCTATAGTACATTCGCCGTTTGTAAGACGTCTTACGTGAGCTTCCTTGAGCTTGTCACGCAGTCTGTCGATAACCTGCTCAAGCGGCTCAACCTTTGCCGCAAGCTTTACGTCGTTATGAATAAAGGCAAGCGTTGCGTTGTTGATAATCTCAATAAGTGCGGCAACCATTACCTCAAGTCCTGCTCGTGCCTCGTCGGAGAATTTGACCTTTTTCTGTTCAATTTCCTGAGCTACCTGCAAAATATTTACTGCGTGGTCGCTTATTCTCTCAAAATCACCGATTGTATGGAGCACAAGCTGAACCATTTTGCTGTCCTTTTCGGAAAGCGGTTTCTGGCTTAGCTTTACAAGATATGTTGAAATTGCATCCTCGTAGGAATCAATCATATCTTCGTTTTCTCTTATTGTTTCAGCCGCCTTTTCGTTATATTCACTAAGAAGTTCGAGCGAGCCGAGGAGTGTGCCCTCTGAAAGACGAGCCATTTTTGTGCTGAGAGATAATGCTCTTTCGGTTGCAATTGACGGAGTGTTGAGGAAACGCTCGTCCAGAAACGGAGCCTGAATATCATCCTCGCTGTCACGGATTGTAAAGCAGGCAAGCTTTTCAAGCTGTTTGCTGAACGGAAGAAGAAGTGCCGTTGCAAGGAGGTTGAATATTGTATGAATAACTGCAATGTTTGCAGGATTAACAATGTCATCAAGGAATCCGAAGTTCAGGAAAGCGTTGGCACCGTAGAAAAGTGCACAGATTACAAGAGTACCGATTATATTAAAGTAGAGGTGAACAAAAGCCGCACGCTTTGCGTTCTTTTTTGCACCTACGCAGGAAATCAGAGCAGTAACGCACGTACCGATATTCTGTCCCATAACAATCGGGATAGCCATTGAATAGGTTATCGCACCTGTTGACGACAACGCCTGCAAAATACCAACAGACGCACTGGAGCTTTGAATAACAGCAGTAAGAATAGCACCCGTGATTATGCCGAGAATCGGATTCTGGAATGCTGTGAGAATGCTTGTGAACGCAGGTTCATCTGCAAGAGGTTCAACTGCACCGCTCATCATATTCATACCAATCATAAGTACTGCAAAGCCGACAAAGATTGAGCCTAAGTTCTTCTTTGAGTCCTTTTTGCAGAACATAAGAAGGATAATTCCGACAAAAGCAAATACAGCCGAGAATGACGAGGGCTTTAAAAGCTGCATTACTACGCTGTCGCCCTCAATGCCCGAAAGACTTAAAATCCACGAGGTAATCGTAGTGCCTACGTTTGCACCCATTATGATGCCGATAGCCTGCCTCAGCTTCATTATGCCCGAGTTTACAAAGCCGACAACCATAACCGTTGTTGCCGACGAGGACTGAATAACAGCAGTTACCGCCGCACCGAGCAAAAAGCCCTTTATTGTGCTGTTTGTCATTTTTTCAAGAGTTTTTTCGAGCTTTCCGCCCGAGAATTTTTCAAGGCCGTCGCCCATTGTATTCATTCCGTAGAGGAACAGGGCGAGTCCGCAGAGCAGACTTAATACTGCGAATATATCCATAAATCCCATACTCTCCTTTATACCACAAATCATATAAAAGCAACGTAATGCATTTGTAAACGAATTGTAAAAAGTATGTAAAGTTTAAAAAATTCGTCAATTGTCTGTAAATTTTTAATAAAGCAAAATTATTTTTATACGTTCCTCATTAACGGCACGATTTACGTTATCATATTTCCGACAATTAAGTCAATTAACATACAAAAAATTGATAAAATATATTGTGATTTGCCCTTAATGTATGATATAATATAATATAATTCAAATATTTATTCAAGTAAAAAGGGAAAATCATATGAAAATCGACAACAAAAAAGCAGGCATTATTCTTTCTGTTATTATTATTTTAAGCCTTGCAATCAGCACGTTCTATATGGCGACAAAGCAGGGCTTTCACGAGGACGAGCTGTTGACCTATAATCTTGCAAACTCATCAAAACAGCTCAGCGTTGACGGCGGCTGGAACAGTCCTGAGGACTTCAGCGAATATCTTGCCGTCAGTGAAAACGACCGCTTTGACTATGCTCAGGTTTACGAAAATCAGATTATCGACGCTTCTCACCCGCCGCTTTATTATGCGCTGGTGCACACCGTATGCTCGCTGTTTCCGAATGTTTTCAGCAAGTGGCTTGCATACTCAATCAACGTGCTTGCAATGGTCGGCATATTGATTCTGCTGTTTAAAATCGGGAAAAAAGTTTCGGGGAATAATCTCTATGCGCTAATAGCATCGGGGGCTTATGCGCTGAGCATTGCGTGCATTACGACTACAATTTATCTGAGAATGTATGCTACGCTTACGTTTTTTGTGCTTGCGTTTCTGTATATGAGCCTTGTGATGTACGAAAAGAAAAACACGGTAAGGCTTCCTGACTGTCTTATGCTCACGCTTATTGTGATTCTCGGCATACTCACGCAGTACTATTTCATCTTGTTTGCAGGCTTAATCGGACTTGTTTTCCTTGTTTTCAAAATCAAGGAGAGGAACATAAAAGACCTTGTAAAGTATATAGTTGCCGCAGTAATCGGCGCTGTTATTGCGCTTTGCATTTATCCGTATATTATTTCAAACGTGCTTGGCGGCAACAGGGGCTTTGGCTCGCTCGACCTTTCAAACCTTGAGTTAGTAACAATTTTTACATACCTTGTCTACAAGCTCTGCACCTACGTTCAGATTCTTGCAAAGGATTTGTTCTTAAATCAAATCTGGCTGTTTGCAGTCTGCGCAGGCTTTGCAGTCGGCGGCGGTATTTACTTCCGCTTTGCTAAAAAGCACAAATTAAACCGCAAGGCTATGTTTATTATTATTCCTGCTCTGGTTTATTTTATCGGTATTTCGCTTGTTTCTCCGTTCAACAGCGACAGGTACGTTATGGCGTCGCTTCCGCTGATTTCAATGCTCTTTACGTTTGCATTCATCAAGATTTTTGAGCTGATTAAAAACGAAAAAGTTCGTCTTGTACTTCCTGCAAGCGTTGTGCTCGCAAGCGCAATTGCATTCTGCACGGTAACTCCGTACTACGTCTACGGCAAGACAAATCTTTACGAAACAAAGACCGACAACTGCGTGTTTGTCGGAACGGCTATGCTTGAGTGGAACAAATGCATTGACAAATTTATGAACTACGACAGCACGATGATTGTGCAGACCTCAAATATGTCAAAAACTCTCGGCGACGAGCTTGAAAGCTTTGCAACCGACAGAGGAGTTGTTACAAAGGGAAAAATCTCCGAGCTTGCAAAGGCATATATGTTCAACGGCGACACGGGAAAAGAAACAAAGGACAGTATGTCGGCTCTGAAAACCGACAAAAAGTTGTCTGAGCTTTCAGAAGTTACGGTTTACATTTCTCGTCTTGCCGACAACGACAGTACGATTAAGTACATTACGGAAAACACGGAATTTAAGAATTACGAGCTTATTCAGGCTGACTACAGCTTTGACGATTTCTACAACTGGTACGATTATTTTGTTGAAACCGAGTCATACTGCAACGTCTACCGTTTTTATAAGTAATTGATTCAGTATAAGGAATTAGGTGATAATTTTGGAAAGACAGGACAGACAGAATTCAATAGGAATTGCACTTTCGGGAGGCGGATTGCAGGGAATTGCCCACATCGGCGCAATCAAGGCTCTCTACGAGCTTGGAATACATCCGCAATACGTTTCGGGAACAAGCTCGGGCGCTTGTATGGCGGCAATTATGGCTATGGGATTCACAGCCGAGGAAATGCGTGATTTGGCTAAAAAGCACTGGAAAACGCTTGCCGAGATTGACAATGGACTGATTTTCAAGGCGCTTGCGCAGTTTATTCTTAACAAAAAGATTCAGAAGGACGGAATCAAATCGGGCGAGCTGATTTCCGACGTAATCAAGGAAATTATGGCGATAAAAGGTATAAAAGGCTTTAAGGATTTGCCGATTAACCTTTCAATCTGCACTGTTGACACGCTGACAACCGACGAATGTATTTTTACAACCGAGGACGAGCACCTTGAAAACGACCATATACATTATATATGCGACGCACCGCTTGATATTGCCGTTCGTGCGAGTATGTCGTTCCCTGCAATTTACACGACCTGCACATACGACAAGTACAACTTTATTGACGGAGGCTCAAAGGACAACCTGCCGGTAAAA
Source organism: uncultured Ruminococcus sp. (assembly GCA_902766885.1). GTDB lineage: Bacteria > Bacillota > Clostridia > Oscillospirales > Acutalibacteraceae > Ruminococcoides. Next base: position 29,808 of record CACXFS010000071.1, read on the forward strand.
ATCCTGCGTGATATGGGCGTTGGCAAAGTGCTTGCTATCGGCTTTGACATTATGAACTACGACCCCGACGCCGGACTTGACGGACTTATCAAGGTTATATGGCGAGCTCTTGATGTTTATTCAATTGACGGCACAAGAAAGTCAATGAAAATGGCTGACATTGCCGTTCAGATTAACAACGAAAACACACAACTGTTTTCGATGGACAACGTTGACGAAACAATTCAGGAGGGCTATGACGCAATTATGGCGCAAAAGGACGAAATCCTCCGGATTTTTAAAGACTGATGATAAAATAAACTATAATTTTTTAGTCCGTTATAAAAGTCGGATATGATTTAAAACTCGGTATATCGGGAGTCATACATTTTTCTGATTCTTAGGCAAAATACTACTTTACGTCATCTGTCAACATAGGGACACTCACTCCGTGTCCACACAAAAATTGTAACGAAATTTTGTGAACGGGACGTCTGGGAAGCCGTCCCGAAACGTTACCTATTTATCAATCTATAATTCGGGCAACCGTTTTATCCAAACAATCCGACTTTTCCACTCGTTTTGCCTGCGGTGGCACACCGCCGATTTGCCCGCCGAGGCACTCGGCAAATTATGGTTTATTCAAAAAACAAAACTTACTTTTATAACTTTAAAGCTCCCCACCGAAAATAATCGGTGGGGAGCTATTTTTATGCTATGTTATTTACTTTAGCAGATACCTGCAAGCAATTTCTGAATATACGTTACGTCGTCAACGCTGATTTCGCCGTCGCCGTTTGCGTCAGCAGCATCTGGATTATTCAGATTTCTGATGCCGGCCAGATAGAACTGGATAGCAGTGGTATCTCTTATTGTTATCATACCGTCGCCGTCAACATCGTACTCCGTGCCGAGCACCTTGTAGTCCTTAGAAACAGTACCGTAGTAATTGCCAATGCCGACTACGCTGAAACTGTAAGTTCCCGAGCCGTCAAATCCGCTGCCATCGGTTACAAGATAATCAATGCCCTCGGTAAGCTCTTTACCGTCAAATATTACTGTGTAATTATCGGGCTTATCCTGTGCTCTGCCAGAATATACAATATCAGCAACTTCAATGGACGCGTTTGAAATACCATACTTGGGCGCACCGAGCACAAAGGGCACTGTGTTTTCGGAATGCCTTTTAAGCGTATAGTTCATTGTAAGATTTCCGTTGCTGTCGGAATTAAGCTGGTCAAGATAGAGAATCTTTGAATTGTCAATCAGATCGGAATTAACAGCTCCGTCGCTTATGCCGACAATGTATGTGCTGTCGGGCTCAAGTCCCGTAAAGGTGTAATTACCGCTGTCGTCGGAAAAATCGTTAGTGTATGGAACGAATTTAATCGCATCCTTGTGATAGTAATTGTGGATTGTCGATGATGTCCAGTTTTCATTGTCCTTCGGATAATAAATTGTAATGTCATCAATATTCCAGAAAACCAGAGATGTTTCATAATTGTAGCAATTATGATCAGACTCGAATTTAACTGTCCTTAAGTCGTAACAGCTAAGGAAAGTCATATAGTCTAATTCCACATATCCCGGAATTGTAATACTTTCCAGTCCTGAGTTATATAATGAACACCTGTTCAGATATAAAGAGTATTCCCTGTCGGCAGCTTCGGGGAATTCTATTGTCTTGAGCGACTTGCAGTTTGCAAAAGCAAACGCTCCGATACTATCCAGATTGTCAGGAATGTTAATTGTTGAAAGAGAAGTACAGTTATAGAATACGCCTGTTTCCAGATAGCCTAATCCCGCTGACAATGAAACGCTTTTAAGATTACTGCACTCACCGAATGCACTCGCACCGATATATTCAACCGAATCAGGGATAGTAACACTTTTAAGCGACTTTCTTCCCTCAAATGCACTTTCGGCAATTTTTGTTGTATCTGAAGGAACAACAAAGGTATTGGATTTTGCATTAGGATATTCCTTGAGTTCTGTACCGCTATACAGACAACCGTTAACTACTGAATATATCTGATTGCCGTCAGCTACATTAATATTTTTAAGGCTGTCACAATTAACAAAAATACCGTTATCAATATTGGTTACGCTTGCAGGAATTGTTATGCTTTCAAGGCTCTTACAACCGTAAAAAGCTCTTTGTGATATTCTCTCAGCTGAACCGAGTTCAACATTTTTAAGATTAATACAATTTGTGAATGTTTCCGAATTTATGCAAGATACATTCGTTAAATTAATATCTGTAAGATTTGCACAACCCTCAAATGCATTTGAACCGATTGAAGTTACGTTACTGCCGATTTCTATATTCTTAAGATTCTTGCAGTTTTTGAATGCATTGCTTTCAATTGAAGTAACGCTTTCGGGGATTGTATATGAAGTGCGCTCGTTTCCGCCGATATATCTATATAACGTTGTCATATCTGTGCTGAACAACACACCGTCAACGAGCTTGAAATTGCTGTCGTCTTCTTTTACTTCTATATTATTAAGTTTTCCGGGCAAAACTGAGGCAAATTTTGATGCATCTCTAATGCTTGACGGAACATTTATACTCTCAATAGCAGTTGTATCAAGGTCGTTGCAATCGGCGTCATAATCACAATAACCGTAGCAGGAATAAATATATTCTATGCTGTCGGGAAGATTCAGCTCTGTAAGACTTATACAGTTGTAAAATGCTGAAATATCCAAATATTTCATTTCAGAAGAAAACTCAATATTTTTAAGTGACGTACAATTTGCAAATGTGTGTTCGCCTGCGTTCGGCACATTGTATATACTTTCAAGATTAGACGCACACTCAAAAGCATAGGAATCTATATATTCAACAGAATCGGGAATTGTGAAGGTTTTATCTGTTTTTCCCGCAGGATATTTTATCAGTGTTTCTCCGTCCTTTGAATAAAGAACGCCGTCAATCGTCATATAATTACTGTCATCTTCATCAACGACAAATTCCTTGAGAGAAGGACAGTTTATAAATGTGTTTCCAAATATATTCTCAGCAGAGTATGTACCATATGTGTCTATATAAGACTTCAGAACAACTCTTTCAAGAGAGGTCATATCAACAAATGCCTTTTCGTACATACAGACATTGGCAGGAATCGTAATCTCTTTTACCTTGCTTAAGCCCTGAAACATATACTGTCCTATATCTGTTATATTATCCGACAAAACAACAGAAGTAATTGCCTCTCTGTACTCATCCCACGGAACAGTATGCTTTCCTGTTGTAAACCGATATGTATAGCCGTTGCCTATTGTCAGAACGCCGTCTGTATCGACCGACCACGGTGCGCCGTAAGCAAAACAACCCGAATCATTTTTCAGCGGAACAGTAGGATGAGGCTCTGCGTCAAATCCGGAGCCTACCGAAGGCTCTTCGCTGTTATATGTAAGCCTGAAGCTCTCTGAAACGGCTTTACCGAGCGGCCTGTAGTTATAGTCAACAATAAAAAGCTTTACTGTGCTGTTGCAGTTACCATAACTATAAAGACTAAACCAAACATCGGCATTTGTTTCCGCAGATAAGCTTGACTTGCTTATATTATTCAGCAATCCTGTTTCATTGTTGTATTCTGCCATTATCATCAAGCAGGGAGTAGGTACAGAATAATTGACATAAACAGAACCGTATTCACATCCAACACTGTTAATCTTATACTCAGAATTTTCAACGTCAGTGTAATTTTCAACAATCTGTGCCATTGCCTGTGTTTCTGCTGCCTGTACCGAGAGAGTCGGCACAAACAATGCCGCTGTCATTGTGCAGATGATTGCAACAGATACTAATTTTTTTAGATTTTTTAGTTTCATCCTCATTTTTTACCTCCATAAAAACATAAAGACACTATATCACAACAAACATTGAAAAATCAATAGCAAAATCTCACAAAACAGCTTAAAACATTTCCCAATTTATTTGTAATATGGTAAATATTTTCAAATTTATAGTAACATTCACAATATGTTTGCAGCAGTTTTTTACAAATTAAAAACGGAACTCATCATAAAAGATAAGTTCCGTATAGTTTTTTACTGAAAATTACTCCTTGCCGTTCCAGCAGTAGGTGCAGAGCTTGCACGGAGAAATTCCGATTGATTCAATCATATCGTCAAGGCGGTGATAACGAAGAGTTGTGAAGTTAAGTTCCCTGCGGATTTCTTCAATCATTTCGCCGTAGTTTGTGCTTGTGGGGTCTGCGTAATCCGCAAGCATCTTGTCGGCATTGTCGCCCTCTCGCCTGAGAATTACCCTGCGGGCAATTAAATCAAGCTCTGAGGTTGAACGTGAAAAGTTCAGATACTTACAGCCAAACATAATAGGCGGACATGCAGGACGGATATGAACCTCTTTAGCTCCGCTGTTATAGAGAAATTCGGTAGTTTCTCTTAGCTGAGTTCCCCTTACGATTGAATCGTCAATAAGCAGAAGTCGCTTGTTTTCAATCAGCTTTTTAACGGGAATAAGCTTCATATGTGCGATTTTATTACGCTGTTTCTGATTAGTCGGCATAAACGAGCGGGGCCACGTCGGTGTGTACTTTATAAACGGACGTGTAAACGGAATTTTCGTTTCATTTGAATATCCGATTGCGTGGGCAATTCCCGAGTCGGGAACGCCTGCAACAACGTCTGGCGTTACATCGTCCCTCTTTGCAAGCAATCGACCGCAATCATAGCGCATCTGCTCGACGTTTACACCCTCATAACATGATGTGGGATAGCCGTAGTAAACCCAGAGGAACGAGCAGATTTTCATTTCTTTGCCGGCAGGGCTTACTGTTTCAACGCCCTCGGGAGTCATAAAGACAATCTCGGCAGGGCCAAGCTCCTTGCAGTCCTCATATCCTAAATTAAGATAAGCAAAGCTTTCAAACGAAGCGCAGTATGCTCCGTCCTTCTTTCCTATAATAACAGGAGTACGTCCCAGCCTGTCACGAGCGGCATAGATTCCTTTTGAAGTAAGCAGAAGAATCGTCATTGAGCCTTTTATTTTCTCCTGAGCAAACTTTAGTCCCTCAACGATTGACGACTTCTGATTGATAAGTGCAGCTGTAATTTCGGTAGGATTAATTGTACCTCCGCTCATTTCGAGAAAATGAGTATTGCCGTTGTTGTAACAATCTTTTATCAGCTCGTCGGAGTTATTGATTTTGCCGACGGTTGTAATTGCAAAACTTCCGAGGTGCGAATGAACAAGAAGCGGCTGAGGCTCAAAATCCGAAATACAGCCTATTCCGAGGTTACCCTCCAGCTCCTCAACGTCACGCTCAAATTTTGTTCTGAACGGGGAATTCTGAATGTTATGAATTGCACGGGAAAATCCGCCCTCTCCATAAACAGCCATACCGCCACGTCTTGTGCCGAGATGAGAATGATAGTCAGTGCCGTAAAATAAATCAAGAACACACGATTCCTTTGACGCTACTGCAAAAAATCCACCCATAAATTGTACTCCTTTGTACCTCTAAAGTATTAATAGAAAAAGATTTAATACTATTTTAATATATTCGACAGATTTAGTCAATTACTTTGGAATGAAAATACTTTTACGAAAAAATATCAGATTAATTTCTTCCATTATTTACCGTTCATTTATTTCGCAAAATCTTGACATTAAACAGCAAATTGTGATATACTTCTTGCTAATAAATTTTACACTGAATTTTAATATTGAAGTGAATAATTATGATAAAAACAATCGGTTTTATATTGTTAGGCTATTTTTCGGGCAGTGTATTGTATGCCCGAATTTTTGCTAAACTATTTAAAAAGGATAATTTGATTGAAAACAGCAAGGACAAAAACCCCGGCACAGCCAACGCATTTATGTACGGCGGCTTTTGGTGCGGTGTGCTCACGCTTATCTTTGACCTTGCAAAGGGATTTCTGCCTGTTTCTTTTTATATTCATCAATCAGGAGCAATGCTTTCCGACGTCATTTCGTCTGCGCTGATAATTGCCGCTCCCGTAATCGGCCACGCTTTTCCTGTATTTTACAAATTCAGGGGCGGAAAGGGAATTGCGGTAAGCTTTGGCTGTCTTCTCGGTCTTTTGCCGCTCTGGCAGCCGCTGATTATTCTTGCGTTTTTCTTCATTCTTTTTTCGGTAGTCCTGCGTATTTCTCCGCATTTTTACCGCACATTTGTATCTTATATAAGCGCCCTTGTCTGTATGTTCTTTTTAGTAAAAGAGCCGGTAATCTGTATCGGATTTTCGCTGATTACAGCGGTTGTTGTTGTAAAACTGCTTTTCAGTAAAGAGAAAAGAGAGAAACCGGAGGTCAGTTTGTTGTGGAAGCGTTAATTCTTTCCTGCGGCACGGGCGGAGGTCACAATTCGGCAGGAAAAGCTGTTATGGAGGAGCTGAAACGCCGCAATCATAACGCCGTTATGCTCAATCCGTACAATCTGCGCAGTAAAAAGCTTGCAGGCAAAATCAACAACGCTTACATATATCTTGCGCAGAAAGCACCACGATTCTTCGGAGCTGTTTACGGCGCAGGTCAGCTTTACAGGAAACTGCCGTTTCGCTCTCCCGTTTACTTTATTAATCATTATATGGTTTCGACTCTGAGTGAATATCTTGCAGAAAATCATTTTGATATAATCATTATGACTCACCTGTTCCCTGCCGAAATTATCACGAATATGAAAAGTGACGGGATTTCTATCCCGAAAACTATGTTTATCGGCACGGACTATACCTGTATTCCGTTTACAGAGGAAACGGACTGCGATGTATATGTTATTCCCTCGCCTGAGCTTGCCGACGATTACACAAACAGAGGGATTGCAAAAGAAAAGCTGTGCCCTCTCGGTATTCCCGTTATGAGCAGGTTTTCTAAAAATGAAAACCGAGATGAAATCCGAAAAAAGCTTGGACTTGATTCAGACAAAAAATATATCCTCGTCAGCGGCGGCAGTATGGGAGGCGGACAAATTAAAAAGGCGATTAAAACTCTCTCGTCAGTTATTGCCGACTGTGAAAACACCGAGATGATTGTCATCTGCGGCAACAACAAAAAGCTTTATGACAAACTGAAATCCGCCGATTATCCGAAGGTGAATGTTCTCGGTTACTGCGAAAATATGGCTGAATATATGAAAACAGCAAGCCTCTTTGTAACAAAACCGGGAGGACTTTCTTCAACCGAAGCCGCTGTCAGCAAAGTTCCGATACTGCATACTGCGGCAATTCCGGGATGTGAAACACGCAACGCCGAGTTTTTCAGCAAAAACGGCATGAGCAAGCTATGCAAGGCTTCAAAAAAGGAGTTGTCAAAAGCAATAGAAATTATTGATGATGAAAAAGTCTGCCTTGCTATGGCAGAAAACCAGCGCAAAAGAATAAATTCAAATGCCGCTGCGGATATTTGTGATTTGGCTGAAAAGCTGATTAAATGCTAAAAACAGTATAAAAAATGGGGCTGTAAAAACAGTCCCATTTTACTTTTTCTTACTTTTTCTTTATCGGATGGCGCACTACCGTTTTCAGCTTTTCGGGCATCACTCGTCTTGCGTCACTCAGATAAATTTCGTGATGATAACGCCTGTCGGTTATATCAATTTGATATCCCTGCTTTTCTGCGTATTCGTGCATAAGCTTTACGGTTGCAGGCTCGTCATCATATCTTCCTATGTGCATACACTGAACGCACAAGCCCTCATTATATGTAAGAAACTCAACCTTTGAAAAATCGGTTTTCTTCTTTCTTGTCGCTTCTTCAACTGCCCAGTCAAAATCCTTTTTTGTAACAAAATCTGGCAGGCGGATAATTGAAATAAACCTGAAATCGTCCTTGCGTGTGTAGTCTATTCCTTTTACGCCGTCCTGCCACCAGAATCCCTCAAGCGGGGGAACGACATAGTCAAAATAGCCGTCAATCCGATAGTCGCCTTTCTTGCTCATCTTGATTGTAAAGGCAATTGCATAGAGCAAGCCTATCGACTGCTTGTACTCGCCGTTTTCATCGTTCGGATTGCCCTTTCCCCTTACTGCAATATAATTCATCGCAGGGACATCGACAACGGTCGGCTTTTTAGGCGGCATATAGAATTCCTTGTATTCTTTCTTATAGTCAAATGACATAACAATATCCTCTATTTCTTTTTACTTTTCTTTTTCGGAACAGGAAGCTCGTCGTACATTGTGTTAAACAGCTTTGCAAGAAACTCTCTGTCTTCTGTGTTTTCTATCAGAAGCATTTCCTTTGCACCTTCGTAGGGCTTTTCAAAGGGGGCGTCGGGCAAAAGTGCGACAGCCGCTTTTACGGGCTTAACAAGAAATCTGTTGTCACAAATTCCGCCTGCAATTCTTCCTTTGTAGTAGATTATATACTCGCCCATCATTGCTCGGTAAGTTATTTCGTCAAGCTCTGACAACTGCTCCAAAATATAATTAAGATATTCTTTGCTCGTAGCCATTTTTCAATCCTCCAAAATTTATAAACCGCTTTATGAGTTCAAAAAATCAACCACCAAATCCTTTTCATACTGCGGCAAAACGTGAATATGACCGCTGTTTTTCAGCTCACGCACCTGACAGTTCGGGATAATCTGTTTTGCACGAGGCAAAACCTTTTTTGCAGGGAAAAGGCAATCCTTTTCCGAGGCAATAACAAGTGCAGGAGATTTGAACTTCTGCATTAATTTTTCATCAACATTCGTCGGCATACCGACTTTTGTTTTTACGTTGTCAAAGCTGTCCTTTATCGTATCCATTGTGTCGCTGTCAAGCACATCTTCCCTGATTGACATAAACAGTGCGGTTTGCTTTATGTATTTTTTATCTTTGGTTACAAGATATTTTATCAGCGGAATCATCATCTTTGCAGATGAAATCGGGAATGCGTTATTTATTCCCGACGGCACAACAAGCACCGCTTTTTCAACCTTTTGCGGTGCAACGCACATCAGCTTTGCAAGGATTCCTCCTCCGAATGATGCACCAAAGCAATTGATTTTATCGTATCCGATTTCCGTAATAACCTCGCTCGCCCACTTTCCGTAGTCATAGTTTTTTGCAGACAGGCTTACCTCGTCGCTCTTGCCGGGATGACCGATTGTGTCTACCGCATAAATATGAAAATCATCAAGCAAAAATCTGCATGCTAAAAGATTATACGAAGTAGTGGAGTTTCCGCCGTGAAAAACAAGCAACGGTTTGCCGCTTCTGTTGCCTGTTTCAATTAAATGAGTTTTTCCGAATGAAGTGTTTACATATACATCTTCATACGGCACACCAAGCTTTTTAATCTGTTCGTCATACAATTTCAAAGAGCTTTCTTTGCCCTTTTCCGATTTATAAATTCCCATACCCTTCTCCTCATATTTAAACTTTTATCAAATTTCTATTTTCTGTCAATTAAACACACGCACTCGATGTGGGCGGTGTGGGGAAACATATCTACCGGCCGGATTTTGCTTATTTTATAGTCACTGTTTTTTGTAACATAGTCCAAATCCCTTGCAAGTGTTTCGGGATTGCAGGAAACGTAGACTACCGTTTTTGGGGACATTTTTATGAGAGAATCGAGAAATTTTGTGTCACTGCCTGCTCTTGGCGGGTCCATAAACACAACGTCGGGCTTTTCGTCCTCTGTCGATACCTCATACATAAACTCGCCTGCATCACCCTTGTAAAAGCGGATATTTTTAAGATTATTTGCTCTTGCATTTACAATTGCATCTTTGACTGCATCGCCGTTAAGCTCAACACCGATTACTCTGCCTGCTCCCCTCTGGGCGGCTACGATTCCTATTGTGCCGATTCCGCAGTAGGTATCAAGCACGGTTTCGTTGCCCTTTAAGTCAGCATATTCCATAGCCGTATTGTAAAGCACCTCGGTCTGAACAGGGTTAATCTGATAAAAACTTTTCGGGGAAATCCTGAAACGACAGCCGCAGAGGATATCCTCAATATAGCCCTTGCCGTACAGCACCTTCTGATTGTCCCCGAGAACAAGGTTTGTGTTGTAGTTATTTACATTCTGTACTATTGTAGTTATCTCGGGGAACTGCTTTAAAATTTCCTTTACAAAGTTATTCTTTGAAGGAAAAACGGGCGTTCCCGTAACAAGTACAAGCATAATCTGATTTGTCGCAAAACCTCTTTTTACAAGGATATGGCGCAAAAATCCCTTGCCTGTGTCCTCGTTGTAGGTCGTCATTTTAAACGACGGCAGAAGTTTTCTCACCGCAACAATAATTTTATCGGCAATAACGTCCTCGGTCTGGCACGAATCAATGCCGACAACGTGGTGAGTTCCCGACTGGTAAACACCCGAAATGATTTTGCCCCGTCTGTCAGTGTAAAAAGCCGCCTGAACCTTGTTGCGGTAATGGTAAGGATTTTCCATTCCGATTATCGGCTCGACCTTGCAGAATTTTCTGAGCAGTCGCTCGACTTTGTTCTGCTTGAATTTCAGCTGTTCGGGATATGAAAGATTCTGCAACTGACAGCCGCCGCATTTTTTATATACGGGACAGCTCCCGTTTGATATATTTTCTTTACTGCTCATAAAAGACCTCTGAATAATCAATATAATTTTTGAGTATTTCTTTGAATAAACCATAATTTGTCGAGTGCCTCGACGGGCAATCCGAGTGGAAAAGTCGGATTGTTTGGATAAAACGATTGCCCGAATTATAAGTTGATATATAGGTGACGTTTCGGGACGTCAGGG
>CACXFS010000072.1 GCA_902766885.1 uncultured Ruminococcus sp.
GGAGTGAGTATCCCTACGTTGACAGATGACGTAAAGTAGTATCTTGCCTAAGAATCAGAAAAATGTATGACTCCCGAGATACCGAGTTTTAAATCATATCCGACTTTTATAACGGACTAAAAAATTATCGTTTAGTTTTTCTTATTCTTATATTTTCCGCTTAAAATGCATGATGTAAAAATGCCTGCCGATATCAGCATAACGCAAATTATTTGCGGTACATAGCTATTAACTCCTGTTTTCGGTGAAACTAACGATGTATCTTTGCCTGTTGTTGATGTGTTGTTTGTTACCTCTGAACCGGTAGCAGGTTTTGAAATCTGCTTTTCAACCTGCAACGTGATACAGCACATACTGTCGCTGTAGTAGTGTGCAAAAAAGCTGGTGTTCTCAGGCAAGGTTTGCAGATACTCGCTATTAACGGTAATCACAAATCCGCCTGATGTTTTCTCAACCTCATAATTTGCGTTGTCTACTTTTGTTTCGCCGACCGTTAAATTATAAAACTCACAGTCTTCACCGGCAGGAATTGATACTCCGACATTTTCATAAGCGGTGAATTCATATGTATTTAAAATGTTTTCAAAATAGCCGTTAAAGGTGTACTCGCCGTTTTCCAGACCGTTTAAGTAGTCCTCTTTGAGTGTAACGGTGGTTTTATTTTCATCGCCTGAAACCGTGTAGTTTTTCAAATCAATTTCTCCGTTTTTATCCTCGAGTTTTGCAAACTTTGTGTAATCTCCCTGTAAATCAACAGACACCGTTTCGTTGCCCGTATAATTTGTAAAATTATACATCTTCGGTGTTGCTGCGCTTGCGCTGACAGAGAATAAAGAAACTGCCGTAACTGCCGCAAAAACTGTTACTAAAGATTTTTTGAATACTTTATTCATATTTTATGTCCTCCTCATAGTATAAAATCAAACCATATCATTTATGGCTTAATTTTATACTAACATATTCGTTCATGGAAGTATATTCACAATGTAAATGAAATATTGTCTAAGGTTTTGTGCTAAATAACAAAAGGGTTGTTATTTATACACAATACAAATAACAACCCATATTTACAGCTTTACATTATCGTTTCTTCTGCTTTTTCTTCCGTCTGTTCTTCGATTTCTGTATCAAGCTTTTTGACTACAACTCTGATGATTCGCTGGTCTTTAACCTCCATAACGGTGAATCTGAATCCGTCGGCTTCAATGCTCTGACGTTTGTGGGGGATAGTTCCTGCGTGTTCAAGAATAAATCCACCCACCGTTACGCTGTCGCTTTCAATTGCGTCCTCGTCCAAATCAAACAGCGCAAGCAAATCGTCAAGCTCAATGTCGCCGTTTACAAGGAATTCACCCTTGCCGATTTTGTAGTAGTTGTGTTCAATTTCCTCGTCCTCGTCCCAGATTTCGCCGACGATTTCCTCAAGCAAGTCTTCCATAGTGACAATGCCAAGCGTTCCGCCGTATTCGTCGGTGACGATTGCAAGGTGAATTTTCGTTCGTTTAAATGAATTCAATATCTTTGAAAGCTGTTGAGTTCTGAAAACAAAGTAAGGCGTCTGCATTATATCACGCAAATCGGGTGCTTTTCCGTCTGCAAGCGACTCAAGATAATCCCTTGTGTGCAGAATTCCGACAATATGGTCAACCGTTTCCTCATAAACGGGAATACGTGAATATCTGTTTTCGATGATTATATCCTTAATCTTTTCCTGACTGTCGTTTATGTTTATGAAGGTAACGTCAACTCTCGGCGTGAGGATTTCCTCAGCTGTCTTTTCGTCAAAGTCAAGCGCAGAACGCACCATTTCGCTTTCGCTTTCTTCAAGGACGCCTTCTTCTTCAATGCTTTCAACAATGTATTTCAGCTCGTTTTCCGTAACCGACGGACTGTCCTCGCTTCCGCCTGCAATTTTCAGCGCAAGAGCTTTCAGCTTTAAAAACACAAACACAAACGGCTTGAGTATGAACATAAGCACACGCAGTAAGCCTGCTGTCTTGAGTGTAAATGCGTCGCAGTGCTCCTTTGCAAGACACTTCGGGATAACCTCGCCGAACGTCAGCACCAGAAGAGTTGTAGCACCTGTTGCAATAGCCGAGCCCATATCGCCGAAAAGACTAAGGCAAAGCACCGTCGCAATTGACGAACAGCTCAGGTTTACAATGTTGTTGCAGATAAGGATTGTTGTAAGGGCATTGTCAAAATTTTCGATAACATAAAGCGCATTTTTCGCCTTTTTGTTGCCGTTATCAACGCTGTGCTGGATTCGGATTTTGTTCACAAATGAAAACGCCGTTTCGGTAGCAGAAAAAAACGCCGATAAAAGCACGAGTATCGCAATGACAATACCCATAATTATGTCAGATGTCAATTAAAAATCACTCCGATTATGTTATTTATATTCTATAGTACTATAATTCTTTTAAATAATTATTGTTTTTAAGAAATATAAGCATAAAAACATTGAAAAATATTGCTTGAAATGTTATAATATTTTCTATATCGCTTTTGCATATACATATATGTATTGTAAACGTGAATTACTCAAAACTTTCGGGAAACAATATTTCTCGGAGGTGCATAGTAATGTCACAAAAATCAAAATCTTCAAAGTCGGATAAGTCAGATAAGAAGAACAGGGATAATTTTGTAAAGAATCCTAATTCTGACGATAATCCGCAAAAGCTTGAAAACGACAGTCCCATAAGCGAGGAGCACACCGACCAGATTGGCGAAACAGGCTCGGTGCTCACTTCTCACAAGGACAGCATAATACATTGTCTGACGATTATCGGACAGATTGAAGGTCATTATATTCTTCCTTCGCAGAACAAAACCACCAAATATGAGCACGTTATTCCTCTGCTTGTTTCCATTGAGGAGGACGAGAGAATTGACGGACTTTTAATTCTGCTCAACACCGTCGGTGGAGATGTTGAGGCAGGACTTGCAATTGCCGAGGTTATTTCGGGAATGAAAAAGCCTACTGTTTCAATCGTGCTCGGTGGCGGTCACTCAATCGGAATTCCGCTTGCAGTGGCGGCTAAAAAGAGCTTTATCGCCAAAAGTGCCTCAATGACCGTTCACCCTGTCCGTACAACGGGGCTTACCCTCGGAGTGCCGCAGACGTTTGAGTATTTTCAGCGTATGCAGGACAGAATCACAACCTTTGTCGCCGAAAATTCCGATATTACCAAGGAACGCTACAACGAGCTTGTGCTTAATACGGGCGAGCTTGTTATGGATATCGGTACAATTTTAGAGGGTGAGGAGGCTGTTGAGGAGGGCTTGATTGACAGCGTAGGCACAGTTTCCGACGCAATAGACGCTCTTTACGATATGATAAAGGAGTCAAAAGAGCCGAAAGAGACAAAGAAAAAATCAAGGGCAAAAAGCAGTAAAGCAAAGCAATAAATTCGGGTTTTCTGCCCGAATACATATATTTTATAATCTTTAAATTAAAAAGGAGTACATACTATGTCAATTCTTGACGCAATTATTCAGGGTATTGTTCAGGGACTCACCGAGTTTCTGCCCGTATCAAGCAGCGGTCACCTTGCAATTACACAGCACATTTTAGGCACAAGCGGTGACGGTAATCTATTCTTCAACGTAATGCTTCACGTAGGAACACTTGTTGCCGTAATTGCTTTCTATTACAAGCTTATCTGGAGTCTTATCAAAGAATTTTTCTCAATGATAAAGGATATTTTCACAGGCAAGTTCAAGTGGAGTCAGATGAACTATGAGCGTAACCTCATTATGATGCTAATAATAGGACTTATTCCGTTGTTCCTGCTATTTGTTCCAATTCCAGGAACGGATATGAAAGTCAAGGACTTAGCCGACGTTCTTTCAGCAAGTCCGATACTGCTTGTAACTGCAATCTCGCTTCTTGTTACAAGCGCACTTCTCACAATCGGAATTATCTGCAACCGCAGAAATTCAACAAAGGGCGGCAAGCACCTCAAAGGTGCAGGCAAAACAAGCTCAAACGGCAGAGAAAGCTACACAATCCTTGACGCAGTATGCGTAGGCCTTATGCAGGTAGCCGCCGCAGTTTTCCCCGGACTCTCACGCTCCGGCTCAACCCTTGCAGTAGGCGAGATGAGAGGAATCAACAAGCAAAAGGCTCTTGACTACACCTTCGTTCTCGGCGTTCCGTCAATTATTGCAGCCGCACTTTTAGAGGGCATAGACGCCGTTAAATCACCCGAGGGAATCAACGTAGAAATCGGCGCAATAATCGCAGGCGTAATCGCCTCAGCCGTTGTCGGATACCTTGCAATCGTAATCTTCAAGTGGTTCTTAAAGTCCGATAAAATGAGCATTTTCGTAATCTATACAGCAATCGTAGGTATTGCTTTCATAGTAATTTCAATTATCGAAATGAATACGGGTGTAAACCTCTTTACAGGCACACCTATTAATTGGTAATTTATAACAGACATATACAGGATGTGATTTGATTGTCGGCAAAAAAGCAGACAGCAAGCAAAAATAAAAAATCAAAAACGCCTGCCGGAACGCAAAAAAGCAGGAGCAGAGCAAAAAAGCCTGAAACTGTCGTACATAGGGGATTAAGCCCCAGAGTCAGGGCAATTATCTACGGTGCAATAGCGGTAATTTTTGCTTTGATGATAATTATCAAGGGCGAAAATGTATGGACAGCCGTAAGAAGCTTTTTCTTCGGCGTGTTCGGATTCGGAATTTTTCTTATTCCTATTCTGATGATTTACCTCTGTCTTATGACTGAAAAGGAAAAGCAGGTCGCTCATTTTAAGTCTAAAATAATAATCAGCTCGCTTATTATACTTCTTGTCGGTGCGCTGATTTATATTGTCGGCGGCGCAGAGTTTAACAACGTGAATTTCTTTGCCTGTCTTGGCAAGCTGTATATTCAGTCAGCCGATACAAGCGTCTATATGACCTTTGGATGCGGACTTATGGGCGGATTAATCGGCTATCCGCTTACTCTGCTTTGCGGCGAGGCTGCGGCACTTTGCTTGTGTGTTGTTGCAACCGTTATGCTTGTATTTATTATAGCTAATATTTCCGTAAAGGATATAACGGCTGCGGCGTCAAGAACGGTAAGCCACGTTCGTGAGGCGGGTGAAAAGCACGCACGTGAGAGAAAGGCTCGCAGAGAAGCTGAACGTGAAAATCAGAATACTGAAACTTACGGCGAAGTGCCAATGTATATTGCCGATACTCACACTTCAGACGGCATTGACATTCCGCTCGATGACCCCAAGGCAAAGAAGAAAAAGAAGAAACGTCCTGTAAAAAGCGGAATCGACATTGATTATGTTGATACAAACGAGCAGAACGCCGCTGATAAGGATTTGTCCGAGGATTTGATAAATATTATCAACCGTGCAAGCAAGCCTCTCGGTGAGGATGCAGATACAACGGTTGCCGATATCGCAGAGGATATTTCTCAGGAAAAAACCTCAAATCATATGACTGAGGGAGCAAAACAGGCTGACCCTGAAACCGTACCTGTTGAAACTGAGAGCAAGTCAAAGAACAGCAATACAGAAGAAAAATCTGAATTTGACAACGTAGGTTATAAGACTGATAATTCTTCAAAAGAAGTAAAAGAAGAAAAGGTCTACCACTATCCTCCTGTTCAGCTTTTAAAGCCTAACACAAACAACAACGACAGAAACGCAATGGAGGAGCTTCAGAACAACTCCAAAAAGCTGATTGAAACGCTCCAGAGCTTTGGCGTAAATGCAACAATAACGAATATCTGCCGAGGTCCCTCGGTAACACGTTACGAGCTCCAGCCTGCTCCGGGCGTAAAAATCAGTAAAATCACAAACCTCTCCGACGATATTGCGCTTAACCTCGCCGCAAACGGCGTGCGAATTGAAGCGCCTATTCCGGGCAAAGCCGCTGTCGGAATCGAAGTTCCGAACAAGGTTGTAAGTATGGTTTCAATGCGTGAGCTTATCGACTCGGATAAGTTCAGAAATGCAAAGAGCAAGCTTACTACCGTTTTAGGACGAGATATTTCGGGCGAAATCGTCGTTACAGACCTTGCAAAAATGCCGCATTTGCTGATTGCAGGTACTACCGGTTCGGGTAAGTCGGTGTGCGTAAACTCAATTCTTATGAGTATTCTTTTCAAGGCAACGCCCGACGAAGTAAAACTTTTGCTTATCGACCCGAAAATGGTTGAATTTTCAAAGTACAAGGGTATTCCGCACCTGCTTGTTCCTGTAGTTTCCGACGCTAAAAAGGCGGCAGGCGCACTTGCGTGGGCAGTAAACGAAATGCTCCAGAGATACAAGATTTTCTCGGAGTACGACTGCAAGGATATTGATTCTTATAATTCTTTGATAGAAAAAAATCTTGACTATATTTCAAATAATCCGCCCGTAGAAGACGAAAACGGAGAGCTTAAACAGCCTGTTCTTGAAATAAACGGACTGCCTGTTGCAAAGGAAAAGATGAGCAGAGTTGTAATCGCAATTGACGAGCTTGCCGACCTTATGATGGCGGCTCCGAGCGAGGTTGAGGACTCAATCTGCCGACTTGCACAGATGGCACGTGCGGCAGGTATGCACCTTATTCTTGCGACTCAGCGACCTACCGTAAACGTAATTACGGGACTTATCAAGGCAAACGTGCCGAGCCGTATTTCGCTCAAGGTAAGCTCAAATATGGATTCAAGAACAATTCTCGACACAGGCGGCGGTGAAAAGCTTATCGGTAAGGGCGATATGCTCTTTGCACCCGTAGGTGCGCCCAAGCCTATGCGAGTTCAGGGCTGTTACGCTTCCGATGAAGAAATTGAGGGCGTAACAAACTATATCAAGAAGTCATACTCGGCTCAGTATAACGCTGACATTGAAGAAAAAATCAAGCGCATTGCCGCCGAGGAAATTGCTACAGGCAAAAAGCAGAGCGATAGCTCGTCGGAGGACGACGGACTTGACGTTGACTCAAAAATGGACGAGGCCATCAAGTGCGTAATTGAGGCAGGACAGGCATCAACTTCGCTTATTCAGCGCAGACTCAAGGTAGGCTATGCAAGAGCAGGACGAATGATTGACGATATGGAACAGCTCGGCATAGTCGGACCTCATCAGGGCTCAAAGCCGCGTGATGTGCTTATGACGTACAACGAGTGGCTCGAAAGAAGAAACGCCCTGCAAAACAGAGAGGATTGATTTTTAATTCGGAATTCGTAATGCGTAATTCGGAATTATAGTAATTGACAAGGAGATTATTAATGGCATTTTTACCGATGAACGCTGACGAAGTAAAAAAGCTCGGCTGGGATTACGTTGACTTTGTCTATGTTTCGGGTGACAGCTACGTTGACCACCCGTCCTTCGGTGCCGCTATTATTACCCGACTTTTGGAGGACTGCGGCTACAGGGTAGCTTTTCTTGCCCAGCCAAACTGGAAAAGCGACTCAGACTTTACGCAGTTCGGCAAGCCAAGGCTCGGCTTTTTCGTTTCGGCAGGCAACATCGACAGTATGGTTGCTCACTACACGGTTGCAAAACGCAAGCGCAGTGACGACGCCTACACAGCAGGCGGCAAAAACGGAAAACGTCCCGACAGAGCCGTTACGGTTTATTCAAATATTCTGCGCAGACTCTATCCCGAGTCGCCCATTATAATCGGCGGACTTGAAGCGTCTCTGCGACGATTTGCCCACTACGATTACTGGCGTGACGAGGTTATGCCGTCAGTGCTTTTTGACAGCAAGGCTGATATAATTTCCTACGGAATGGGCGAATTGCAAACGATTGAAATTGCAAAACGCCTTGCCGAGGGATTCCCTGTTGAGTCGCTTTACGACATACGGGGAATCTGCTATAAAGTACGAACGCAGGACTACGTCCCAAAGTCGGTTGTTGAACTGCCAAGCTACGAGCGTGTAAAGGAAAACAAGCGTGAATACGCAATAGCCGCACGAAAAGAGCTTGAAGAAGCCGACGCAGTGCGTGGCAAAACGCTGATTCAACGTCACGGCGACTATATTCTTGTTCAGAATCCGCCGATGCCGCCGCTTGATACAAAACAGCTTGACTATATCTATTTACTGCCCTATGAGCGGTGGTATCCGCCTTGCTACGAAAAGCTCGGCGGTGTTCCCGGAATTGAGGAAGTACAGTTCTCAATCACCCACAACCGAGGCTGTTTCGGCGCATGTAACTTCTGCTCGCTTGCGTTTCATCAGGGACGAGCAGTGACGGTGAGGAGCGAGGAAAGCATAATCAATGAAGCGAAAAGTTTTATAGATAATCCGAGGTTCAAAGGATATATAAGCGACGTGGGCGGTCCAACGGCTAATTTCAGACTTCCGTCCTGCGAAAAGCAGAAGAAGTACGGACTTTGCAAGGACAGGCGCTGTCTTGCACCAAAGCCCTGCCCGAATATGCAGGTGTCGCATACCGAATATCTCGACATTCTGCGAAAGCTGCGCAATCTTGATGGTATTAAAAAGGTATTTATCCGCAGCGGAATACGATTTGATTATCTTATCGAGGACGAAAGCGACGAGTTTTTCAGAGAGCTTGTAAACTACCACATAAGCGGTCAGCTCAGAGTTGCGCCCGAGCATTGCTCGGCGGCTGTACTCGACAGAATGGGCAAGCCGCACATTGAGGCGTACAAAAAATTCTGCGATAAGTTTTATTCACTCACCGACAAGGCGAATAAAGACCAGTATGTTGTGCCGTATCTTATGAGCTCGCACCCCGGTTCAACGCTGAAAGATGCAGTCGAGCTTGCGCTGTTCTGCAAGCGTGAGGGAATCCACCCTAAGCAGGTACAGGATTTTTATCCCACTCCAGGCACAATTTCAACGGCTATGTTCTACACAGGGCTTGACCCGTACACGCTTAAAGAGGTGTATGTTCCCAAGTCCGAAAGCGAAAAAGCAATGCAGAGGGCGCTTTTGCAGTATTTTATTCCCGAAAACAAGCCGATTGTAATCAAGGCTTTGATAAAAGCAGGTCGCAGGGACTTAATCGGCAACGACAAAAAGTGCCTTGTAACTCCGCTTGCAGGTCAGACCGCAGGCGGCTACAGAAAAGACAACACCAAAAATAACGGCAAAAAGAAAAACGGCAAGGACAAGTACGCCAAATACAGGCGGAAGAACAAAAAGTAAGAGCAGACAACGTGAATATATTTTACTTGACCTTGACCTGATTTAATAATATACTATTATCATCAGAAAATGAAAGGATTTGTTGAAAATGGGAGTATATGAAGAACTCGTTGCAAGAGGACTTATTGCTCAGGTAACCGACGAGGAGGAAATCAGAGAGCTTGTAAACAGCGGAAAGGCTGTGTTCTACATCGGCTTTGACCCGACGGCAGACAGCCTGCACGTTGGTCACTTTATGGCACTCTGCCTTATGAAAAGACTCCAGATGGCTGGCAACAAGCCGATTGCACTCATCGGCGGCGGTACTGCTATGATTGGCGACCCCTCTGGCAGAACCGATATGCGCCAGATGATGACAAAGGAAACAATTGAGCACAATGTTGAGTGCTTTAAAAAGCAGATGAGCCGTTTTATCGATTTTTCCGACGATAAGGCTCTGCTTGTAAATAACGCAGACTGGCTGCTTGACCTCAACTATGTTGACGTTCTGCGTGACGTAGGCGCACATTTCAGCGTAAACAGAATGCTTACAGCCGAGTGCTACAAGCAGAGAATGGAAAAAGGTTTAAGCTTTCTTGAATTTAACTATATGATTATGCAGTCGTACGATTTCTACGCTCTCTATCAGAGATACGGCTGTAATATGCAGTTCGGCGGCGACGACCAGTGGAGCAATATGCTCGGCGGTACTGAGCTTATCAGACGTAAGCTCGGCAAGGACGCATACGCTATGACAATTAATCTTCTCCTCAATTCCGAGGGCAAGAAGATGGGCAAAACTCAGTCGGGCGCTGTATGGCTTTCACCCGAAAAGACAAGCCCCTACGACTTCTACCAGTACTGGAGAAACGTAGACGACGGCGATGTTGTAAAGTGCCTTAAAATGCTTACATTCCTGCCTCTTGAACAGATTGACGAGCTTGCAAAGCTTGAGGGCAGTGAAATAAACAAGGCAAAGGAAATCCTCGCTTACGAGCTTACAGAGCTTGTTCACGGCAAAGAGGAAGCTGACAAGGCGCAGGAAGCCGCAAGAGCGCTCTTTGGCAGTAAGACAGATACAGACAATATGCCGTCAACCGAGCTTTCCGAGGGTGACTTTACAGACGGTGCAATTGCAATCCTCGATTTGCTCAAGAAATGCTCGCTGATTCCGTCAAACGGAGAGGGCAGACGTCTTATTCAGCAGGGCGGTATTTCGCTTGACGATGAAAAGGTAACCGACGTTTACGCAAGTATTCCCGTTTCAGCCTTTGAAAAAGGATATGTAATCATCAAAAAGGGCAAAAAAGTATTCCATAAAGCAGTTTTACAATAAAAAGTTTTGCCTGTTTTGTAGTGACACAGCGTGCCGTGTCCGCAGGTAAATGCTAAATTAAAAAATAAATGGGGTTTACATATGAAAAAGTTTTTATCTGAATTCAAGGAATTCATAATGCGCGGCAACGTGCTTGACCTTGCTGTCGGCGTAATCATCGGCGCAGCATTCCAGTCAATCGTAACTTCGCTGACAAGCGACATCATCTCGCCGATTCTCGGTATCTTCGGCGGAATGAACTTTGACCAGCTTTCGTTTACAATCAACGGCGCAACAATCGGCTACGGAAAATTTATAACAGCTATCATCAATTTCCTGATTATGGCGTTCATAATTTTCCTCATTGTAAAGCTTGTAAACAAGGTTATGTCAATCGGCAAAAAGCCTAAGGAAGAGCCCAAGCCGACTACTAAAAAATGTCCTTATTGTTTGAGTGAAATTGACATTAATGCGGTTAAATGTCCTCACTGCACAAGCGATATTCCCGAACAGGCTGACGAAAAATAATGCAGTTTTTAAAGAACCTCAACAAGAAAAAGTTGTTGTTCGTTTGCCTTGTATCACTTTTGGTGCTGTCGCTTTCAACGGCGGCGGTGTCAACATTCGGCAAGGCTGAAAGCAGATTTTCAGGCATAAGGATATATTTAAGCCCGTCAAATCAGTACACAAATTACTATGCAGTCGGCGACACAACCGAAATGGAGCAGTGCGACTTGATTGCAAAAAAAACTGCGGAAAAGCTCAAAAAGCTCGGCTTTACCGTAATGGTCGGTCAGTCGGGCGCATCGCTTGAAAGCAGATGCAGCGAGAGCGACGCTTTTCACGCCGATATGCATATCCCGATACATACCAATGCTCTGAACGGCGAATATACCGGCGGCACGCACGTGTATGTTTACGGCTCTGATGAGCAGACTGCGGCTGAGTCATTTCTAAGTACGCTCGGCAAAATCAGTCCCGGTGATGACGACAGGATTGAATATAATCCCGACTTGTATGAGGTTTTTACTCCGAATGCACTTACGGTTTACATTGAATGTGAGTTCCATGACACCGAGGAGGGTGCAGGCTGGATAATCAATAATACCGACAGAATTGCAAATGCAATTGCAGACGGTGTTTATAATTATTATTCCAATATAGAATAAAACAAAAAGAGATGTTCATAAACGAGCATCTCTTTTTTTCTATCCAAAATCATTTTAATTTTCGATATTCATTTGTAAGTCCGGCTAAATAATCTAATGAAACATTATAGAAAACGGCTATTTTAATTGCTACTTGTAATGGTAGATCACGTTTTCCCTGTTCATAGTTTGTATAAGTGGTTTTATGCATTCCGAGCTTCTTAACAAGAGCCTCCTGAGTTAAGTCATTATCTTCTCGTAAGTCTCTTAATCGTCTATAATATGTCATAATAATAAAATTCCTTTCTTTTGTTTTTTTATTTACTATTGACATAATACAACAAATGATGTATAATACTCTTAAAATACAACATATGTTGTATTTTTTAGACGGTCTATTTATATATCGTGAAGATTTTAGTAACACGATATATAAAAGAATACGGTTATGAGGTTAAAGTTATACCTCAAAGAATTATTTTTAAATACAATGGGGAAGAATAATGAATTTTAAAAAAGTATTTTTAATTTCAGTAAATTTGGCTTTGTATATGTGTTTGTTTTTTGGGTGTAACAACACATCAGATTTGCAAACAGAAACAACTACTCAAACGCAAATAACTGAAAAAGCAACAGCCGAAAAAAAAGAAATCTCTGTTGCTGAAGCTAAGTCCAAAATAACAACATCTGATGTCAAAGAAGCGATTGTAAGCGGAACTTTTCTAACTAAGGTATATACACCTGAAATTGCGAGTATCAATTATGATGACGAAACGAATAATTCTTATTGTTTTATGGTTAAAGGCACAGTAGCAGGTTATTTTGGAGAATATAATGAAAATTTTGCATCAGGTACTTTTGATGCAAGAATGTATGTAAATAAAGAAAGTGGCAATGTTTCAGGTGGATTCGTTGACTATCATTCAAAATGACATATCTAATGTAACTTGTGTTAGATTGACATATGATTCAGAATAAGACACTAAAATTGTCGGCATTAATGATATGGTATCAATCATGAGTGATGTATTATCCTGATAATTGTGTTTGTAATTAATTGTAACTTTATTTTTTAAGAAGGAGAGAAAAATGAAAAGTAAAAGTATTTTAAGTAAAAGAGTAATATGTGTAGTGGGTGTTATTGTTGGCATCGCTATTATTATAGGCGGCTTTGTTATTTCAAAATATTTTAATGGAATGTTAAGCAGCGGACCTACTACATCTACAACTTTTGGAGCAGATTATTACACTAAACAATATGGAGCAACAACTGATATTTTATGGGATATTTATAATGTTTTTATGGTGACAAGATTGGGAATAAGCCTTATGTTATTCTCGTTCGGTGCCTTTGATATTTGTTATTTCCTTTCAAAACTTTGTGATACATTTAATGCAAAATCAACCGAAAATAAAGAGCAAATAACAAGTACAGAAAAATTTGAAGTTCAGAATCAATGTTCAGAAAACACGAATTTAACCTCTGAACAAAGCGTAAATTAAAATTAGACATTACGTTCACAGTAGTAGAGATTTTTTCTTTTGTTACGACATAATTGAAAAGCAATTGCCGACGGTGTTTATAACTATTATTCCAATATAGAATAAAACAAAAAGAGATGTTCAGTATTTGAGCATCTCTTTTTGTATAAACAATACGCTTTTTTCGTATTCACACAAGTTTTAGCACAATATTAAATTAAAGTGTTGTAATTACAAGGCTCGGTGTGATATAATAAATTGATAATGCAAAATTATGCAAAACAGAAACAGGTGTCTGAAATGGAAAATAAACGTACGGTTGTAAAGGTCGGCACGTCCACCCTTACATACGAAAACGGAAAGATAAATTACCGCAGAATTGAGAGCCTTTGCAAGGTTATGTCGGACTTGCAGAACAGGGGAGAGCAGATTATGCTCGTTTCCTCGGGCGCAATCGGCGTCGGAATGGGAAAAACAGGACTTGAATCCCGTCCGAGTGAAACCAAGAAAAAGCAGGCTCTTGCGGCTATCGGTCAGTGTGAGCTGATGTTTATGTACGACAAGCTGTTCGGCGAGTACAATCACTCGGTGGCGCAGATTCTGCTCACACGCTATGCCGTTGAAACCGACCAGAAACGTCAGAACGTAATCAACACAATCGATGAGCTTCTGAAAATGAACATTATCCCCGTAATCAACGAAAACGATACGGTGGCTATTGATGAGCTCGAGGGCAACAACTTCGGCGATAACGATATGCTTTCGGCAATCGTTGCAGGACTTGTGGGAGCAGACAGGCTGATTATTCTTACCGATATTGACGGCTTGTACGACTCAAATCCACGCACAAATCCCGATGCGGTAAAGATTGAGGTTGTCGATAAAATTAATCAGGAAATCCTGTCAATGGCGGCAGGAACAGGCTCAAACCGTGGCACGGGCGGAATGATAACAAAGCTTCAGGCGGCTGATTATGCTACAAAACGTGGAGTTGAGGTTCACGTTATTAACGGCTCAAACCCCGAAAATCTCTATGAAATTTTCGACGGCAACAACGTAGGAACAGTGTTCCTTGCAAGACAGTAAAGGAGAACGATTATGACTCAGCTTGAAATTATGGGCGCAAAGGCAAAGGAAGCCTCACGCTTTCTTATGACAGCAGGCTCAAAAAAGGACGAGGCATTAAGCGCAATTGCAAAGGCTCTGCGTGAAAATGCCGATAAAATCATAAAAGCAAACGATATTGATATAGAAAACGGAAAGAAAGCAGGACTTACAAAGTCATTGCTTGACAGATTAAAGCTGACCGAGGAGAGAATAAACGGAATGGCTGACGGTGTGAGCGAGGTCGCTTCTCTTGCGGATCCTGTCGGCAGAGTGCTCGACGGCAGAACGCTCAAAAACGGCTTGCAGATTGAAAAAGTCACTGTTCCTATGGGCGTAATCGGAATCATCTTTGAGGCTCGCCCGAATGTAACTTCAGATGCGGCGGCACTTTGTCTTAAAGCGGGCAGTGCGGTAATTCTGCGTGGCGGCAAGGAGGCAATAAACTCCAACAAGGCAATTGCCGAGATTATGCGTGACGCAATTGAGGGTGCTGGCTTGCCCCGTGACTGCGTTTCACTCGTTGAGGACACAACACGTCAGAGCGCAACTGAGCTTATGCAGCTTTCAGAATATCTTGACGTGCTCATTCCCAGAGGCGGTGCAGGACTTATCAAAAGCGTTGTCGAGAACGCAAAGGTGCCCGTAATTGAAACGGGCGTCGGTAACTGCCACGTTTACGTTGACAAAAGCGCTGACGTTGATATGGCAAAGAGCATTATTTTCAATGCAAAAACTTCACGTCCTTCCGTCTGCAACGCAATTGAAACTGTGCTTGTGCACAAGGATATTGCCGAAAAAGCCCTGCCCGAAATCAAGGCAGAGCTTGATAAAATGAATGTTGAAATCCGTGGCTGTGAGAGAACAAGAGCAATCCTCGGCGATAGCGTTGTTCCTGCAACGGAAAACGACTACGCAATCGAGTTTCTCGACTACATTCTTGCGGTAAAGGTTGTTGACAGCCTTGACGACGCACTTGCTCACATCGCAAAATACAGTACAGGACACAGCGAGAGCATAATCACAAGCGACTACGAGAGCGCAAATAAATTCACCGCTTGCGTTGATTCTGCGGCTGTTTATGTAAACGCTTCAACACGCTTTACCGACGGCGGAGAGTTCGGGCTCGGAGCAGAAATCGGAATTTCAACGCAGAAGCTCCACGCAAGAGGTCCTATGGGACTTAACGAGCTTACAAGCAGTAAGTTCATAATCAGAGGTAACGGACAAATCAGATAAGCAGATAGACGAGGGCAAGCAGCAGCGTAGGGTCTGCGTTTTCGTCCATTAGCAGGACAAGCAGAAGTAAAATAAGGCTTTGTTCCTTATTTTTAAACAGCATATCGAGCAGGCTGTTGTTATTGTTACTGTTCTGCATTTTTTGCTCGGGCGGCTTTTCAACAGCAGGCTTTTGCTCCTTTTTCGGCGGCTGTTCCTGCCTTGGAACGGACTTCTGATTCTGCTGATTGTTATTGAAAAACGGCTGACGTTTGTTCATCTGCTGCGCTCTTGCAAAGGCTTCTTCTTCAAAGCTCGGCATATTTTCACCCCTTTGTTTATATGTTATCGGAACGGTCAAGACCGTTCCCTACAGGTATATGTGAAACGTTTGTGTGATTCCGTAGGGGACGGGTTCATACACGTCCCGAATTGTCGGCGGTGTCACACCGCTGAATTACCTGCCGAGGCACTCGGCTTAAAACAGTCCGTTGTCCTTTAAAAGAGGAATTATTCTTATGAATTTAATCATTTTTTCGGCTCGGTCAAGCTTTTCCTGCTTTTCACGGCTTAAAAACGGACGAAGCGAATTTAAAAGCCTTGTGGTGTCGTCGTCACGCTTAACCGAGTTCATAACGGGCGCAAGGCGTGTGACCGTTCGTAATATATCATCACCCATGATTTCAGGCTGAACAGGCTTAGGTTTTGGCTTGGGCGGTTCGGGATTTGCATTTGCAAGACCTAACTGCTCGCCAAGGCTCTGCACTTGTTTCAGCGCTTCGGGATTGCTTAAAATCTGGTTGATTTTATCTTGTATTTCCGACATTTTGATTTTTCACACCCTTTCCCAATGCAATTTACAATTAAAAATTTACAATTTCGGTGGCGGCTTTCAGCCGCAATATAATAAAGTCGGAAAACGAAGTTTTGTATTATTATGACCTATTCCCCGACAATAATTGTTAATTGTACTTTGATAATTGTTAGTTCTTATTATCTCCGCCGAGCAGCTTGATTAGTGCCTGCGCCTGCGGACTATTCAGAATTTCTTTTGTCTTTTCGGGGTCATTAAGAACGGACTTTATTTTATCCGTCTGATTTGAGTCGGCATTTTTAAGCATATCGTTAACATCGCCTTTTTGAGCCGCATTTTTTATCTGACTCTCCGAAACACCAAGCTGTTTTGAGAGGCTTGAAATAAGCTTATCTAAGTTATTTTCTTTCATATAAACACCTCGCTATATTCTATGCTTTAAATACATTTTTAGAACGGAGTTTTGTAAATGCGTATTTTAGTTGTTTCCGACACTCACGGAGATTTAAGAACACTTATGAAAGCTGTCAACGCACAGCCGAGCGCTGAGATAATTGTCCATTGCGGAGACGGTGACGAACAGGTGCAGTATTTAAAAGACACGATAAAAGACAAGATGATTGTCGGAGTAAGGGGCAACTGCGACTGGTGCAGTAATCTTTTGTCAAAGGAAATTTTAAATGTTTGCGGCAAAAAGATTTTCATAACTCACGGACATCTTTATAACGCAAAGGTCGGACTTTACACAATTATGAGTGCCGCAAGGGAGGAAAAGGCAGATATTCTGCTTTTCGGTCATACGCACAACGCAATGACCTACTACGAGGACGGTCTTTATGTTATGAATCCCGGCTCGTGCAGCGGCTATATGGCAAGCTACGGATATATTGACATTACCGAAAAGGGTGAAATTGTAACAAATACCGTTGCCATAAAATAAATATGGAAAAATACTGAATTTGATGATATAATTATTACTTGCAGGAGGTGTGCTATGAATTTCAGCGGATTTGATTTTGACGAGAGCGTAAAGAACACTCTTTCTGCACTTGACAATCACGGCAGAATACCTCACGCAATTATAATCGAAAGCAAGAACAAAGAAAGTGCGCTGGAAGCGGCAAAGTACCTTTCAATGTACGTTGTCTGCACCGGCAATAACAAGCCCTGCAAGGTGTGTGAGCAATGCCACAAGGCTGAAATCAAGGGACATGCCGACATAAGTTACCCCCTTCCTGAGAATAAGTCAAAGACCTATTCAATAAAGCAGATGCGAAGTGTTATAAAGGACGCATATATCCGCCCTAACGAGGCAAATGCAAAGGTCTATGTTTTTGAAGACGCCGACAACAGAATGACAGATATTGCACAGAATTCCTTTTTAAAGCTTCTTGAAGAGCCGCCGCAGAATGTGTATTTTATTCTGCTATGCGAAAGTGCGCAAAAGCTGCTTGTGACGATACTCTCACGCTGTACGGTAGTAAGGCTGAAAAACGAAGTCAAAATCAGCGAAAAAGCACTTGAATATGCAGAAAAAATCGTAAAAGGAATAATCTCCTCACGAGAATACGATTTACTGCTTGCGCTGAATGTGCTTTCCGATAAGGAAAACGCTGACGAAACGCTTTCTACTGTGCGAATGATTCTGCGTGACGGCCTTGCACTTTCGGTCGGCACAAAGGCTGTGCTTAACGAAAAGCTCGGCAAGGAGCTTGCCTCACGCTTTACAAAGGGAAAAATCATTGAAATGATTGAGCTGACAGACGACTCGGCAATAAAAATAAAACAGAACATTAACATAAACCTTCTCACAACGTGGTTGTGCGGAGAATACAGGAGGATTTCATGGCAGAGGTAATCGGAGTAAGATTTAAAGAAGTCGGCAAGGTGTACTACTTTGACCCGCTTGACAATAAACTTAACAAGGGAGATATGGTAATTGTTGAAACCGCAAGAGGACTCGAATGCGGCGAGGTTGCCACTCCGAACAAGACGATTGATGAATCGGAGCTTGCTCATCCGCTCAAACCGCTCATAAGAATTGCAAATGAAGATGATTTGAATCACCTTGCGGAAAACAAGCTCAAGGAGAAGGAAGCGTACAAAATCTGCGAGCAGAAGATTGCAAATCACAAGCTTGAAATGAAGCTTGTAAACGTTGAATACACCTTTGACAACAGCAAAATTCTGTTCTATTTTACGGCTGACGGTCGTGTTGACTTCCGTGCACTCGTAAAGGATTTGGCGTCCGTTTTCAGAACAAGAATTGAACTTCGTCAGATTGGCGTAAGAGATGAAGCCAAAATGCTCGGCGGACTCGGTATCTGCGGAAAGCCGTTTTGCTGTGCAAGCTATATGGGCGAATTTCAGCCTGTTTCAATCAAAATGGCAAAGGAGCAGGGATTGTCGCTTTCTCCCGTCAAGATTTCGGGAACCTGCGGCAGACTTATGTGCTGTCTTAAATACGAGCAGGAGGCATATACCGACTTGCTCAAAAGAACTCCCAAGGTCGGAGCAATTGTCAACACGCCCGAGGGCAGAGGACTTGTTGTTGAAAACAACCTGATTGCAAGAACATTAAAGGTAAAGCTTAACAATACCCCGGATGATGTTGCACCCAAAACCTTTACCGTTAAGCAGTGCAAGCTCGTTAAGGACGGCTATATCAAGGTAAATAAGAAAGAGCTTGAAGAACTCAAGGGACTTGAATAAAACTAAAATCAGCGGCATTATTCGTCAACAAATCTATTATTATTTGTAAAATTCAGAAAATTATTCCCAAAACAATTGCATTTTGCAAAATATGTGATACAATATACTTGAAATCTTTTAAGGAGGTGTTCTCCCTATGGCATATGTAATTAGTGATGATTGCATCGCATGCGGTGCTTGTGCAGACGCTTGTCCGTGTTCTGCTATTTCAGAGGGTGACGGCAAGTACGTTATCGACGCTGATGCATGCGCAGATTGCGGTTCTTGTGCTGATGTTTGCCCGGTAGGTGCTCCTCAGGCTGAGTAATAGCTTATCTGAAATTCAAACGGCAAGGAATTTACCTTGCCGTTTTTCTCTGTGATGAATTATATACTGATACCGACCGAAAGGAAATAATATGAATAACATTCACCTTGAACCGCTCGGAAACGGAATTGAAAT
This sequence comes from uncultured Ruminococcus sp., assembly GCA_902766885.1. GTDB lineage: Bacteria > Bacillota > Clostridia > Oscillospirales > Acutalibacteraceae > Ruminococcoides. The sequence goes on from CACXFS010000072.1 coordinate 19,354, forward strand.
ATATGTGTCTGACAGCTACCACTTTTCGACCGACACAATTCTGCTTGCAGACTTTTCATTGCCAAAGGGCAGAAAAAAGTGTGCAGAGCTTGGAACAGGCTGCGGAACAATTCCGCTTTTGTGGCTAAGACACAATAAAAACCTTGAAATTGACGCCGTTGAAATTCAGAGCGACGCCTGCACCCTTGCGCAGAAAAGCGTTGAATACAATAACCTCGGCGATAAAATAAATATTGTAAATGCCGATTTAAAGGAGCTTAAGGGCAAGCTTTCTTTCGGTTGCTACGACCTTGTTGTATGCAATCCGCCCTATAAAATCGGCGGCGGAGGAATTACAAACCCCGAAAATGCAAAGCTGATTGCACGGCACGAAACCGAATGTACGCTTGACGACATCTGCTTTACCGCATCAAAGCTTTTGCAGTTCGGCGGAAGCTTTTGCATCTGCCAGCGCCCCGAACGCCTTGCAGACGTTATGGAGTCAATGAGAAAATTCTCAATCGAGCCGAAAACTCTGCGACTTGTTCAGCAAAGAATAAGTAAAGCACCAAAACTCTTTTTGCTTGAGGGAAGGCGAGGTGGCAAGAAGGGATTTTTAAATGTCCTTCCGACTCTCTTTATTGAGGACGAAGACGGAGATTTTTCCGAAGAAATGATGAAAATTTACGGCTGTTACAAAACGCCTTTTGAAGAATTGAAGTGATACTATGAGTGGAATTTTATACGTTACGGGAACGCCTATAGGTAACCTTTCCGACCTTTCACCAAGAGCGGTGCAAACGCTTGAAAGCGTTGATTTTATCGCCGCTGAAGACACAAGAGTTACGCTTAAGCTCTTAAACCACTTCGGCATAAAAAAGCCTATGGTGAGCTATTTTGAGCATAATAAGCGTGAACGTGGCGAGATTATCTGCAACCGAATTGAGCAGGGCGAAAACTGCGCAATTGTTACCGACGCAGGAATGCCGTGCATTTCCGACCCCGGCGAGGATTTAATTAAGCTGTGCGAGGAACGTGGAATAAAAACCGTTGTAATTCCCGGACCGAGCGCCGTTATTTCCGCTCTTGCAGTTTCGGGGCTTGAAACGGGCAGATTCACGTTTGAGGGCTTCTTAAGCGTTAATAAAAAGAGCAGAAACGAGCATTTGCAGAGCCTTAAAAACGAACACAGGACGATGATTTTCTATGAAGCTCCGCATAAACTGCCGCAGACCCTGCGTGATTTGTATGCAAATTTCGGCGAGCGAAGGCTGTCAATCGTGCGTGAGCTTACAAAGCTGCACGAGGAAGTGATCCGCACAACAACAAAATACGCCGCTGAAAATTACTCCGACGGCAGCTTAAAGGGCGAGTTTGTGCTTGTGCTTGAGGGTGCGCAAAAAATTGCCGATGAACAGGAACTGACGCTTGAATACGCTGTTGAAACGGCAAAAAAGCTGATTGAAAACGGTGAAAAGCCTACCGAGGCGGCAAAGCAGGCGGCGGCAATTACGGGCTTTAAGAAGAACGAAATCTATAGGGAGCTGTTGTAATGACCTACGAAAATGCACTTGAAAAAATACATTCGCTGTTGAGTTTCGGCTCACGCCCCGGACTTGACAGGATTTTAACTCTGCTTGACCGAATGGGAAATCCGCAGGATAAATTAAAATATATCCACGTTGCAGGAACAAACGGCAAAGGCTCGGTAAGTGCTTTGCTGTCATCAACGCTTGTTGCGTCAGGTTACAAAACGGGACTTTTCATTTCACCGTACATCACGGATTTTCGTGAGAGGATACAGATTAACAATGAAATGATAAGCAAGGAAACGCTTGCAGATGCAGTTGAAGAAACATTCCCGCTGATTGAAAAATTACAGAGCGAGGGCATAATAATAACCGAATTTGAGTACGTAAATGCGCTTGAATTTTTCATTCACGCAAACGAAAACTGCGACGTGGTAGTGCTCGAAACGGGATTGGGCGGACTGCTTGACTGCACAAACGTCATCAAACCTCCGCTTTGTTCCGTTATCACGACAATCGGACTTGACCACACCGCTGTTCTGGGCGATACAATTGAAAAAATTGCGGCTCAGAAGTGCGGAATAATCAAGTCGGGTTCTCTTGCAGTAACGTCAAAACAGACTGAAAAGGCTATGACAGTAATTGAACAGACGGCTGAAAGGCTGAACGTTCCGCTGTCAAAGAGCGAGAGCATTAAAATAAATGTGCTTTCAGAAACACTTGAGGGCAGTGATTTTGAATATAACGGCAGAAAAATTCATCTTAACCTTGCAGGCAAGCATCAGCTTGAAAACGCAAAAACTGCGCTTGCCGCAATTGAGAGCGTAAGGCAGAGAGGTCTTATCAGAATTACCGATGATGATATTTCAATCGGTTTTTCAAAGACTGTAAATCCTGCAAGATTTGAACTTTTAAGCAAAAATCCCGTTGTAATTCTGGACGGTGCGCACAATCCGAACGGTATTGAGGCACTTAAAAATGCAGTCAGCAATTTTCTTGACGGCAAAAAAATAACCTGCGTTATGGGTATGTTAGCCGACAAGGATATTGACAGCTCAATAAAACTTCTCGACGGTGTTTTTGAAAGCGTCTACACAGTTCCCGTTAACAATCCGAGAGCTATTTCATCAGATAAACTTGCAGAAAAATGCAAGGGTTATTTTAAAAATGTAACGTCATTTGACAGTGCCGAAAAAGCGTTTGACACTGCATTTGATGATGCAAAGAAAAACGGCGGAGCAATATTAATCTGCGGCTCGCTTTACCTTGCAGGGGAAATCCGCCCGTATATTCTGGATAAGGTTCAATAAACGCAGAAAAATATTTCCATACAACAGAATAAAACAAATTTTTCACTCCATACTAATTATTATAAGTATGGAGTTTTTTTATTACAGTAAAAGTTTGATAAACCATAATTTGTCGAGTGCCTCGACGGGCAAAACGAGTGGAAAAGTCGGATTGTTTTGATAAAACGGTTGCCCGAATTATAGATTAATATATAGGTAACGTTTCGGGACGTCAGGGAAATTCCCCTATTAGGGGAAATGTCGCA
>CACXFS010000073.1 GCA_902766885.1 uncultured Ruminococcus sp.
GGAGTGAGTATCCCTACGTTGACAGATGACGTAAAGTAGTATCTTGCCTAAGAATCAGAAAAATGTATGACTCCCGAGATACCGAGTATTAAATCATATCCGACTTTTATAACGAACTAAAAAATTATGGTTTATTTCATAAAGTGCAAAACATAGCAAACAATAGATTTTACAAAATATCTATCTGATATCGAAAAAAACAAATTACAGTCTTGTAATTTGTTTGAAAATTAGGTATAATAAACTGTATATGTAAAGTTTTGCAAAATCCTGACGAATGACTATGGGGGAAATGATTAATGAAGGTGAACGGATTTAAGAAAATAACGGCTGTTTTATGCGCATTGATGTGCGTAATCGGCAGTACACTTATTTGCAGTGCGGCATCACAGCGTTATACAATCAGCGAAATTGACGATATGGTTATTTCTCTGCCCGGTGATATGTCGGCTATTACCCGCTCAAGCAAAAATTCCGACAGATACTTCTCGGTGTTCGGTCTTGACTACAACACCACAATGCAGAATTTTGAAAACGGAGATATTTATTTGCAGGGTATGGACAGTATGTCTGCTGTTACAGTTACGGTCACAATGACAAAAACCGATGAGAGCAAGGGAATAGGCAACTACAATCTTCTTGAGGCTGACAAGCTTTCGCAGGTAAGCTCAAACTTTTTAAGTCAGAGTGAATACACCTCCTGTACCCCCGACACTGCGGGAAAAATTGTCTGGCTCAACTTTGATACCAACGTTACAAGCAACGGCCTGTCAATCAGGGCATATCAGGCTAACACAGTTTACGACGGAATGAGCGTCAGCATTACACTCCAGAGAAATTCGGGCAACGTAACGGCCGAGGATTACGCAACATTTACCGAGATTGTATCTTCCGTAAGCTTTATGAAAGAAAGCGCAATAGGAAGTATGATTCCGTACATAATCATCGGTGCGTCAATTGCAGTAATACTTCTTTTAATAATCCTCATAATCGTTGTAAAGCACGCTAAAAAGCGCAGAAAAAAGAACAAGAATGATAAAATTCTTGAGGAGCTTGCAGGCAAGTACACCTCAAAACGCAGAAATAATCCTGCTCAGGATCAGACGGAATACAGCGTTTACGAGGACGAGGATTTTGAAGAAAATAAAGACAGTGATTCTGATATCAGCTCAAAATACAACAGTGAAGATGACTACACATTTGACAAAACCGAGATTGATTCTGCTGACTTCTTCAAGGGCGTTGAGCAGAGCGATAACGAGGACGTGAAAATTTACAGTCCGTCGGAAAGAAAGGTTGACGACAGCGAGATTGAGGAAATACTCAATTACAAGAGAATGGCTGATGAAAAAGCCGCCGCAGAAGCCGAGGAGAGCTTTGCAGAGGTGGTTTACAGCAATGAAAAGAACGCTGAAAATGCAGAAGGAGCTGAAAGCGAAACCGAAACAGAGATTGAAAATACAGAAGAAATCGCAGAATCAGAAACGGCTGAGGAAACCCCGAATGAAGAAGTCAAGGGGAAAATTGACAAGGTACTTGAGCTTCAGGACGGGCTGTTCGGTGAGACCGATGAAAACGAAGAAGATGAATACAACAACGATGAGGAGCTTGTCCGTGAGGAGGCAAAACGTGTAAAATTCAAGGACAGCGACGATTTCTTTGAGGAAGCCCCAAAAAAGACAATAGGCGTTATCAGCAGTAAAGAACTTCGTGACGCAGAAGATTTTGACGTTATAAGCGAGGTTGAAGAACGTGTCAAAGAGGTTGAAAAGCCATCGCAGAACGCAGGCAAAAGCTTTGTTGAGGCAATTAAAAAGGTCGGCGGAGGAATAAAGTCGTTTGGCATACACTGCGGATATTTCTGCACAAATTTGAGCAGAATGATAAAGCGCAAACACGCAATGAAAAAACGTCAGAAAGCCGAAGCTGAACGCCGTGAGCGTGCAAGACAGAGAGCCGAAAGACAGAGAGCGCAAAGACGTGAAATGGAAAACGGCAGACTTGTTCAGGTACACAGCAGAAGCGAACGCAGACCTGTTCAGCAAAGACGTCCTTCTTCGCAGCAGCGACGTCCGTCAAATCCTCAGAACAGAAACAGAGATAATAACAGACGCAGATAATCAGTGGCGGTGATAAGATGAAAGATTTACTGATAAAAAACGCAACCGTTGTTTCTCCTGCCGATAAAATCAGCGGCAGATATGATATTCTCGTAATGAACGGCAAAATTGCACAAATCGGCGAAAATTTAAGCTTTGACGGCGAGGTTATAGATGCCGAGGGGCTTTATGCAATACCGGGACTTGTTGATATGCACGTTCATCTTCGTGACCCCGGTCAGACGCAGAAAGAGGACATTTTCACAGGATGCCGTGCCGCAGCGGCAGGCGGAGTTACAAGTTTGCTTGCAATGCCGAACACAACGCCTGCAACCGACAGCGGCGAGGTTGTGAGGTATATACTTGACAAGGCAAAGGATGCAGACGCAAATGTTTATGTTGCGGCGAGCATTACAAAGGGACTGAAAAGTTTAGAGCCCACCGATATTGAGGAGCTGAAAAACGCCGGTGCAATCGCACTCACCGATGACGGCAGACCTGTTGAGAATACAAAATTCTTAAGCGACGCTATGAAAAAAGCTCCGCTTTACGGTATGCACGTTGTTGCTCACTGCGAGGATTTGTACCTTGCAGACGGCGGCAAAATCAACGAGGGCGAGATTTCCGAAAAGCTCGGAGTAAAGGGAATCCCTGCAGCGGCTGAGGATTGCGGAACAGCAAGGGAAATTGCCCTTGCGGCGGCGCTTGACGTTCCCGTTCACATATGCCACGTCAGCACAAAGACGAGTGTTGAGCTTATCAGAGACGCTAAAAACAGGGGCGTGAAGGTCACTGCGGAAACTGCTCCGCACTACTTTTCGCTGACCGACAGAGAACTTTTGCGAGGCGACGCAGATTTCAGAATGAATCCGCCTCTGCGCACGATTTCGGATATGGACGAGATTATCAACGGCTTGCTTGACGGCACGCTTGACGCAATTGCAACCGACCACGCACCGCACACAGTTGAGGATAAGGCTGATTTTGTATCTGCCCCCAACGGCTCAATCGGTATGGAAACGTCGCTTGCCGTGGGAATAACCTGCCTTGTAAAGCGTGGCTTGATAAGCTTTGAAAAGCTTGTTGAAAAGATGAGCGTAAACCCTGCAAGAATCCTCGGAATCAACGCAGGAACGCTTGCGGTAGGTGCGCCTGCCGATATAGCACTTGTTGACCTTGACGAGGAATGGGTTGTTGACGTTGACAAGCTCCATGGTAAGAGCAAAAATACACCGTTTAAGAGCAGACGCCTTTGCGGCAAGGTCAAAAAAACAATCCTCGGCGGAAAAGTTGTTTTTTATGAGTAATAATTTATTGTCGGATAAACGAGAATTTTGTTTAATTCGGAATTCGGAATGCGTAATGCGGAATTGAGGGTCGCTACGCTCCGAATTTGTAATAATGTGTGTTATTAGGATAAGTTTGTTTGCTAAACTAATTTTGATATATCGACAAAGTTTCGGGACGTGTAGGAACCCGTCCCCTACGAAATTAAATTCAAACGTATCCTCTATATCTGTAGGGGACGGCATCCCTGACGTCCCTAAACGTTACCTATATATCAATTTATTATTCGAGCATCTGTTAATATGTTAAGAATTAAGAATAAAATAAATTCATAAAGGAGATAGATTTTATGGCACAGAAGGGTGATTTGCTGTCGGTAAGACAGGACATACGAGTAGTTGACGCAACAATCCGTGACGGCGGACTTTGCAACAATTTCAGATTTGATGACAAGTTTATCAAGGATTTGTACGAGGCTAACGTAAAAGCAGGCGTTGACTATATGGAATTCGGTTACAAGGCGTCAAAGGAGATTTTTGACGAAAAGGATTTCGGAAAGTGGAAGTTCTGCAACGACGCTGACATCAGAAAAATTGTCGGGGACAACAAGACTAAGCTGAAAATTGCAGTTATGGCTGACGTTGGCAGAACAGATTTTGAAAAGGACATTATCCCCAAAAAGGACAGCCCGATTGACCTTATCAGAATTGCAACCTACATCAACACAATTCCTGCGGCTATTGAGATGATTGAGGACTGCGCTAAAAAAGGTTACGAAACCACAATCAACATTATGGCTGTTTCAAAGGCAAAGACAGAGGATATTATCACAGCGCTTGAAATTCTCGGACAGAGCCCGGTAAATGCTTTCTACATTGTTGACAGCTACGGTGCACTCTATCCTGAGGAGTCAAGAAAGCTCGCAGAGCTTTACTGCTCAATTGCCGACAAATACAATAAGGCTGTCGGAATCCACGCACACAACAATCAGCAACTTGCTTTTGCAAATACAATCGAGGCTATGACTCAGGGCGCAAGCTACCTTGACGCTACAGTTGACGGAATGGGCAGAGGTGCAGGCAACTGCGCACTTGAGCTTTTGCTCGGTTTCCTTAAGAATCCTAAGTATAAAGTTGACCCGATTCTCAAAATTATTGAGGAGCATACTCATAAGCTCAAGGAAGACGGCGTAAAATGGGGATATGACATTCCTTATATGCTCACAGGTCAGTTCAACACTCACCCCCGTCCTGCAATTTCGTTCGTAAAGGACGACAGAAAGGATTATTCACGCTTCAGCAATGAGCTTTTTGATATAATCAATTCATAAAGGCAAACAACGTTTTCTTACGGACACGACACGCCGTGTCTGTAAAAGCTATCAAACTTTACCGATTAAATCATCATTACGGTAAAAAACCAACCTTTCCGTAGGGGACGGCTTCCCAGACGTCCCATTCACAAAAATTGCTATGCAATTTTTGTGTGGATACGGAGTGAGTGTCCCTGCGTCAGCGTTGTGATTTTATCAAAACAGACTTGAAAAATCATATATCATATATTGATATTTCGGCAACGTTTCGGGACGTGTAGGAACTCGTCCCCTACGGCAGTGTATGAAACGTTGGTATTATGAACAGATGACGTAACGTGGTTTCTTGCGGCAGACATAGAAAAATGTATGACTTCCGAGATACCGAGGTTTAGTTTATAACCGACTTATATAACGTACTAAAAAGGAGAAATAAAATGGCATTTGACAGACTTATTGAAAAAATCGTAAAAATGCAGAATCCCACTGTTGCAGGTCTTGACCCTAAGCTTGACTACGTTCCTGCTTCAATCAAGGAAGCTTGCTTTGCAAAATACGGAAAAACTCTTGACGGAGCGGCTGCGGCACTCTTTGAGTTCAACAAGGCGCTGATTGATGTACTTTGTGACATTGTTCCGGCAATCAAGCCGCAGGCTGCATACTATGAAATGTACGGCTGGCAGGGCGTAAAGGCTCTCTGCGATACAATCGCCTACGCAAAGTCAAAGGGAATGTTCGTAATCACAGACGGCAAGCGCAACGACATCGGCACAACTATGGAGGCTTACGCAACGGCTCACCTCGGCACAACCGACGTTGCAGGCGAGCAGCTTGACGCTTTCGGCGCTGACGCACTCACAGTAAACGGCTACCTCGGAACCGACGGTATCAAGCCGCTTGCAAGCGTTTGCAAGGAAAAGGATAAGGGCATTTTTGTGCTTGTAAAGACCTCTAACCCGAGCTCGGGCGAACTTCAGGATATGAAACTTGACACCGACGAAACCGTTTACGAGCATATGGGCAGAATGTGCGAGAGCTGGGGCGAGGAGCTTATGGGCAAATACGGTTACTCGGCTGTCGGCGCAGTTGTCGGCGCAACCTATCCCGAACAGCTCAAAGAGATGAGAGCAAAGCTCCCGCATACATTCTTCCTCGTTCCCGGCTACGGCGCACAGGGCGGCGGTGCAGAGGACGTTAAGAATGCGTTTGATGAAAACGGCCTTGGCGCAATAATCAATTCAAGCCGCGGCATTATGTGTGCATGGAAAAAGCAGAACCTTACAGAGGAAGATTTTGCGCAGGCTGCACGCAATGAGGCAATCAGAATGAGAGATGAAATCATAACGGCAATCGGCAGAATTACTATATAATCATTTTATTTTTTCTATGAACAAATTCACCGTTATTGTTGACTTTGTTAAAATATAGGCGTATAATTTAAATGTTAAACTATAGGCAATGCTGTATATAAAATGTGTTGCCGAAAATAATTAAAAATTCTTTAAATAAATCAAGGGAGATTTTAGACATGGCAAGAGTTTACAATTTTTCTGCAGGCCCGTCAATGTTACCTGAGTCTGTACTTAAAAAAGCAGCGGCTGAAATGCTCGACTACGAGGGCAGCGGTCAGAGTGTAATGGAGATGTCGCACCGCTCAAAAATTTACGGTACAATTATTGAGGGCGCAGAGGCTCTTTTAAGAGAGGTTATGAATATCCCCGACAACTACAAGGTGCTTTTCCTTCAGGGCGGCGCTTCAACACAGTTTGCCGCAATTCCTATGAACCTTATGACAAAAAGCGGTAAGGCTGACTATGTAATCACAGGTCAGTGGGCTAAAAAGGCTCATGCCGAGGCTGCTCGTTACGGCGAAGCTAATGTTGTTGCTTCTTCAGCTGACAAGACCTTCTCATACATACCCAAGCTCGATCCTTCGACCTTTACAAAGGACGCTGATTACTTCTATATTTGTATGAACAATACTATCTACGGAACTGTATATAATGAGCTTCCCGATACAGGCGACGTTCCGCTTGTTGCCGATATTTCTTCGTGCATTCTCTCAAGACCTATTGACGTTTCAAAGTTTGGTGTTCTTTATGCAGGTGCACAGAAGAATATGGCTCCCGCAGGTCTTACTGTTGTTATTGTTCGTGAGGACTTAATCGGCAACGCTATGGATATTACTCCTACAATGCTTAACTGGAAAACTCACGCTGATAACGGTTCAATGTTTAACACTCCGCCCTGCTACACAATCTATATTGCTAAACTCGTTTTAGAGTGGATTAAAAATGAAGTAGGCGGTCTTGACAAGATGTATGAGCTGAACAAGAAGAAGGCTGACCTTCTTTACGGTTTCCTCGACAGCTCCGAAATGTTCAAGGGCACAGTTGTCCCCGAGGACCGTTCGCTTATGAACGTTCCGTTTGTTACAGGTGATGCTGACCTCGACGCTAAGTTTGTTAAGGAAGCAACAGACGCAGGCTTTGTAAACATCAAGGGTCACCGCACAGTAGGCGGTATGAGAGCTTCAATCTACAACGCTATGCCTTATGAGGGCGTTGAAAAGCTCGTTGAGTTTATGAAGAAATTTGAGGCTGACAATAAATAATTAATCGCAGTACCTTGTAATGCTGATAATTGATTACAAACTCAAATAAATGAGTTAACAGTAATATGAGTGTAGGGAACGGTCTTGACCGTTCCGTAGGATTAAAGCCAACCTCTGTGGGCGTCGGAACAGTCAAGACTGTTCCCTACATTTTTTCTTGTGTTATTTTATTAACTGAAGTATTAGTTTGATAGTACGAGCGGATATTAACCGCCCAAACATATATTAAAAAGGATTGATTACAATGTTCAACATTCTGACATTAAATAAAATTTCAAGCGTCGGCACAAGCCGTCTTGGCGAAAACTACACCTATGGTGACGACGTTCAGAATCCCGACGCAGTGCTCGTAAGAAGTGCGTCTATGCACGAAATGGAGTTTGACAGCAACCTCCTCGCAATTGCAAGAGCAGGTGCCGGCACAAACAACATTCCCAAGGACAAATGCTCCGAGCAGGGCATTGTTGTTTTCAACACTCCCGGTGCTAACGCAAACGCAGTTAAAGAGCTTGTTATTGCAGGTCTTTTGCTCTCGTCAAGAAAGATTACAGAGGGTATTGACTGGGCTAAAACACTCAAGGGCAACGGCGACGCTGTCGGCAAAATGGTTGAAAAGGGCAAGAGCCAGTTCGTTGGTCCCGAGCTCAAGGGCAAAACTCTCGGCGTAATCGGTCTCGGCGCAATCGGTATTCTTGTTGCTAACTGCGCAGTTGCTCTCGGTATGAGCGTTGTCGGCTTTGACCCGTTTATGTCTGTTCCCAACGCTTTAAGACTTGACCCTGCTGTTAAGCTTATGAAGAGCAACGAGGAAGTTATGGTTAACTGCGATTACCTCACAATCCACGTTCCGCTCACTCCCGATACAAAGGACCTTGTTGACGCAGATATGATTGCAAAGATGAGAGACGGCGTTCGTATTCTCAACTTCAGCCGTGACGGTCTTGTAAATTCAACAGCAGTTCTTGAAGCACTCAAGAGCGGCAAGGTTGCAAAGTACGTTACCGACTTCGGTACAGACGATATTCTCGGCGAGGAGAACGTAATCTGTATGCCTCACCTCGGTGCATCAACTCCCGAAAGTGAAGAAAACTGCGCTGTTATGGCTTGCGACCAGGTTATGGAGTACCTCGAAAACGGCAATATCATCAACTCTGTTAACTATCCTGCAATTTCACTTGCAAGAACAAGCGAAGGCGATACACGTTTCTGCGTAATGCACAAGAACGTTCCCGAGATTCTCAAGAAGGTTCTTACAGAAATCAGCGGCAACGTTGAAAATATGCTTTCAAAGAGCAGAGGCGACTACGCTTACACAATCATCGACGTTGCAGGCGCAGATAAGGCTGACGCAGACAAGATTGCATCAGTTGACGGCGTTATCAGAGTAAGAGTTATCTGATTTTTAACGTGACATTAAATAAAATATAAAAAATTACGGCGGCTTCGTTAATTGCGAAGTCGCCGTTTTTGTGATTTTGTAAGTAAGTTACTATCTTGGCTTTATCTCACCGCAACCGCAAGAGCCGACATAGTTTTGGTTTATCTTGCCACATTTTGGACAAACCCATGTTTTTGTATCGTCATTTTTAGTGGCTGAATTACGCAAAGCAGATATTCGGAGAAATGCTCCTTGTGCATCCTGTATTATACACTGATAGCTGTTTCCGCCTGATTCAATCACTACACTATTGCCTTTTTTCTTTACATTTGTGATTTGGTCTGATGGAATGGTGAACGATTGTGTAGCAAAGAAAAATGCTTTTCCGCCTATTCCGAATATTCCGTTTTCGGTTATACAAAGAAATGATTTTTTTAAGGCAGGTATTTTTATTAATACAACAATCGATAATATAAAGAAAAGAATACCTATCAGAAAGAAGATAGGTTTCATATTTCTGGCGATATCATATTTTTCAGTCCATATTGATGCTTTTATTGGTGATAAATAACTTGTAATTAAAAAAGCCGAGGTAACAATAAGTATAATAAAACTAAATATTTGTGTTGCTATCGTAGATTTTCTATAATTATATCTATATTTTACATTACTTCTGCGTACATCATCTGCACTAATACTCATCTCAGTTTCCTCCTCAGAATAAATTATATCATCATAAATCTAATCATATCAATATTTGTTAGTTTATGTATATATTATATATTCAACTACAAATATAATGTGTTTTTAGTTTAAATAATCCAACTATAATAGTAGTTGGAGGTTGACTGTATGGATTTATATTGTTTGGGCAACAGAATAAGGAAAACCCGTATGAACTGCGGAATTACGCAGGAAAGGCTTGCTGAAATGGTTGATATATCGACAAATTTTATGAGCCTGATTGAAAACGGCAGAAATATGAGCGTTGAAACGCTTGTTAAGATTGCCGATGCTCTCGGTGTTACGGTTGACTATCTTTTAAGCGACACAATGGAAGTGCATAGCGATAAAATTATGACTCAGATTGCGCAGAATCTATCAACTCTGAGCGATGATGAAAAATTATTTTTTCTCAACGTCATAAAGCAGTACAAGAATATAGAAAAATAACGGCAGTTTCGATGTGAAACTGCCGTTTTTAGTTGCATTTTATTTGAATGGTAAGTTGTGAAATGATAAATTTCAGATTTTAATTCCAAACAGTCTTTCAGCGTTTTTATACATTATATTTTCATAATCTTCCTTGCTTACCATGGCTTTGAACTCGTTGAAATACTGTTGATAAAGCGAGCGGTCGCCTGTTTTGTTGTGAAGATAGGTGTCCTTGCCGTCAATCGGATTGTCTGAGCCAAAGAGGATTTTCTCACTGCCCCACTTTTTTATTGCCTTGAGAGTGCTCTCAACGGGTACCCACGTGGTGTCGCCGTAGAGATTCGGCAGTTTGCCGAGCAACTCAATAGCCTGACTGTTGTCAGTTTCTAAGTCCATATGCACCATAACAAAATTTACTTCGGGGTGCTTTTTTGCGGCGTTGTAAAGGCGGAGCGAATCAGCCTCAGCACAACCTCCTGTATGCGAAACTACAGGTAGATTATATTCTGCCGCTAATTTGTAAACAGATTCAAGCGTTTCATCATCGGGAGCTGTCCTTGAATGAAACGGATGCAGTTTTAGTCCGTAGATTATATCCCTGTTGTCGGCAATCATTCTGATGAATTCTGCATCGGGGCGTTCCTGCCTGATTTTCAGCCACGGTAATACTCCGATTTTATCGGAATGAGCTCTTGCAAAATCAAGCGTATTTTCAAGAACGGCATTCTGCGATTTCTGCAAATTCTGCGGAATGGGAGTGCCGCCGGGAGCATTTTCTGCACATTCAACGTTTGAAATCAGAGAAAAGTCAATGCCGTACCTGTCCATTGAATACAGCACATCTTCTTCTGGCATATTGAAAACAAGTATTTTACCGATGTGAACATGTGTATCAATTATCATATTATCACCGTAATATAAGGTTATCCGTTATAGTGAGTTAAACGATAATTTATCGCAACGTTGACGTAGGGACACGGCGTGCCGTGTCAACACAAAAATTGCATTGCAATTTTTGTGAATGGGACGTGTAGGAACCCGTCCCCTACGGAAAGGTTTGTTACTATAATGTTGATATAATCGGTTGCGTTTGATAGTCAACACGGACACGGCACGCCGTGTCACTACGACTGTAAAGGAATTGTTTGTGCAAAATTGTAGCGAGCGACGCCCTCGTCGCTCACAAAAAACGTTACCTACATATCAATCTATAATTCGGGCAACCGTTTTTTAACAACAATCCGACTTATCCACTCGATTTGCGAGCCGAGACACTCGGCAAATTATCGTTTACGTCTAAACTGATGTTTTAAAAATCATTCTGAAAAAACGGTCGGAACTATGCTTTTGCAATGTTCCGACCGTAATTGATTAAAATAAACGCTTATTTATTTTTGTTATGAATGTACTCGTCAATTGCGGAAGCGGCTGTTTTGCCTGCGCCCATTGCGAGAATAACGGTTGCGGCACCTGTTACTGCGTCGCCGCCTGCGTAAACGCCCTCACGAGAGGTAAGACCGTTTTCGTCTGCGATAATGCCGCCCCACTTCTGTGTGTCAAGTCCCTTTGTTGTTGACTTGATGAGCGGGTTGGGCGATGTGCCGATTGAGATGATAACTGCGTCAACGTCAAGCACAAATTCACTGCCCTCAACGGGAACAGGTCTTCTTCTTCCGCTTGCGTCAGGCTCGCCAAGCTCCATCTTAATGCACTTCATACCGGTTACGAACTCGTCCTCGTTGCCGATGATTTCAATAGGATTGTTGAGAAGCTTGAAGATGATTCCCTCTTCCTTAGCGTGTTCAACCTCTTCCTTACGTGCAGGAAGCTCCTCTTCACTTCTTCTGTAAACGATGTAAACCTCGTCGGCACCAAGACGCTTTGCGCAACGTGCGGCGTCCATTGCAACGTTGCCGCCGCCGACTACTGCAACCTTTTTAGCATGCATAATCGGAGTTGTGGGGTCGTCCTTGTAAGCCTTCATAAGGTTTGTTCTTGTGAGGAATTCATTAGCCGAGTAAACGCCGCAGAGGTTTTCACCGGGGATATTCATAAATCTGGGAAGTCCTGCGCCAGAGCCGATAAATACAGATTCAAAGCCGTATTCGTCCATAAGCTCGTCAATCGAGATTACTCTGCCGATTACCATATTTGTTTCTACCTTAACGCCGAGCTGTTTGAGAGTGTCAACCTCTTTCTGAACAATCGACTTGGGCAGTCTGAATTCGGGGATACCGTAAACAAGTACTCCGCCTGCAAGGTGGAGAGCCTCAAATACGGTTACGTCATAGCCCTTCTTTGCAAGGTCGCCTGCGCAGGTAAGACCGGCAGGACCTGAGCCGATAACGGCTACCTTGTGACCGTTTGATTCGGGCTTGTGAACCTCAGCGTTCGGCTGAGCATTGTGCCAGTCTGCAACGAAACGCTCAAGTCTGCCGATACCTACAGGCTCGGTCTTGATGCCTCTTACACACTTTGATTCACACTGAGTTTCCTGAGGACATACACGTCCGCATACAGCGGGAAGTGAGCTTGACTCGGAAATTACGTCGTAAGCTGCTGCAAAATTGCCGTTTGCAACCTCCTTGATGAAGTCGGGAATTGCAATATGTACGGGACAGCCTGCAACGCAGGGCTTTGTTTTGCAGTTAAGGCAGCGCTGTGCCTCTTCTATAGCAACCTCCTGAGTGTAGCCTGTTGCTACCTCGAGGAAGTTTTTGTTTCTTACATCTGGGTCCTGGGTTGGCATCGGTGCCTTTTTGGGTGACATATTAGGCATAATTACTCAACCTCCTTTTTGAAAAGATTACAGGTTTCTTCGTAAGCGTGACGCTCAAAGGGTTTATACATTGAGCCGCGTTTCATAGCCTCGTCAAAGTCAACTTTGAATCCGTCAAAGTCGGGGCCGTCAACGCAGGCAAACTTTGTTTCTCCGCCTACTGTAAGACGACAGCCGCCGCACATACCTGTTCCGTCAATCATAATCGGGTTCATTGAAACGGTTGTGGGAATGTTGTGGGGCTTTGTTGTCTTGACAACGAACTTCATCATAATGAGCGGACCGATTGTGATAACGAGGTCGTAGTTTTCACCGTCGTTAATGAGCTTTTCAAGCGGAGCGGTTACAACGCCCTTTTCGCCGTAGGAGCCGTCGTCGGTCATAAGAATAAACTTGTCGGAGCAAGCCTTGAATTCGTCCTCGAGAATAACGAGGTCTTTGTTTCTGAAGCCGACAATTGAGTGAACCTCACAGCCGAGCTCGTGGAGCTTTTCAGCAACGGGAAGTGCAATTGCACAGCCAACGCCGCCGCCGACTACGCAAACTTTTTTAAGACCGTCAGTGTGGGTGGGAACGCCGAGAGGACCTACGAAGTCGTGAATACAGTCGCCTTCTTCAAGGTGATTGAGCTTTTCGGTAGTAGCACCGACAATCTGGAAGATGATTCTTACTGTTCCTGCCTCTCTGTCATAACCTGCAACGGTAAGCGGAATACGCTCGCCGTCCTCATCAACTCTGAGAATGATGAACTGACCGGGCTCTGCCTTTTTAGCGATAAGCGGAGCGTCAATTTCCATCAATGTAACAGTGGGGTTAAGAACTTTTTTCTTAACTATTTTATACATTCTCTCATTTCCTTTCATTATAATACTGAAAATTCACAATAAAACATTTTAAAGTGTATAGCTTTATCTTATTAATATTAGCATAAAATATATTGACTTTCAAGGAGTTTTTTCATATTTTTTACATATTTGATGTGAAATTATTGGAAAATTTTGATTTGAAATCAAATATATCAAGGAATTAATAATCGGGAACAATTTTTCGGAATAATAAAACGCTGTCGGCAGAAAATAATAAAGCTTTAATAATTTTCGCATAAATCTGTTGCGGAAAATGAAATATTTGAAAGGGAGAAAGTTATGGCTGACAACAGGAAAAAAATTGTACTTATCGGTACGGGAATGGTCGGAATGAGCTTTGCCTATGCGGCGCTTAACCGTAATCTCTGCGATGAGCTGGTGCTCATTGACATCAACGAAAAGCGTGCCAACGGCGAGGCTATGGATTTGAATCACGGACTTGCATTTTCAAATTCAAGTATGAAAATCTACAGCGGAAGCTACGGCGACTGCTCTGACGCTGACATTGCGGTAATCTGCGCAGGAGTAAATCAGAAACCGGGCGAGAGCAGACTTGAGCTTTTGCAGAGGAACACAAAGGTTTTTTCGTCAATTGTGCCGAATGTGGTTCAGAGCGGCTTTGACGGAATTTTCCTCGTTGCGACAAATCCCGTTGACATTATGACGAGGGTTACGTTTGAGCTTTCGGGATTCAATGCGGCTAAGGTTATCGGCACGGGAACAACGCTTGATACGGCAAGACTGCGCTATCTTATGGGCGAATATTTTGAGATTGACCCGAGGAATATTCACGCATACGTAATCGGCGAGCACGGCGACAGCGAGTTTGTGCCGTGGAGTCAGGCCATTTTAGCCGTAAAGCCGATAAAGGATGTGCTTGCCGACAATTCTCAGACGTATTCTATGGAGGAGCTTGAAAAAATCGCCGTTGACGTGCGCACAGCGGCGCAGGAGATAATTGAAGCAAAGGGTGCAACGTATTACGGAATAGGTATGGCGATTGTGAGGATAGCAAGGGCGATTTTAAATGACGAAAATTCCGTGCTGACGGTTTCGACAAGGCTGAGGGGAGAATACGGCTGTAAAAAAGACGTGTTCATCGGCAATCCCTGCTTTGTAAACGCAGGAGGAGCAAAGCGGATTCTTGAAATGAAGCTCACCGAGGAGGAAATTGAAAAGCTTAATAACAGCTGTAACATTCTGAACGACAATTTCAGAACGCTGTCTCTTTAAATAACTAATAAAATACCGCCGAATTTTTTGATACTGTTGCAATAATTACATTTGTAGTTTATAATAATTATATGTGGATTTAAAGGTAAAAACATAGAAAATTACAAATGTATTTTAAAATAAACTACAATTGTGGTTGACAAGTAATTACAAATGTAGTACTATAGTAACAGAAAGGTGAAGTAAATGAATAAAAAACTAATTATTACTTCAAAAAAGTACAGAGGCGGAACTATGGTAGTGTCATCAAGACTTACAAATGAACTGGTTGAAGAACTTGACAAAATTGCTGAACAGACGGGACGTACAAGGAATGAAATCATTCAGATGTGTCTGGAATTTGCTGTTGAAAACCTTGAAATCAAGGAGGACGACTAAATGCCCGGATTCTTTGACGTCATAAAGTACGAAGGGGACAACAGCACTTTCATATGGAAATATCCGCGTGAGGATTTCAACACGCTGTCACAGCTGATTGTCCACGAAAATCAGGAAGCCGTATTCTTCTTGAACGGTCAGGCTCTTGATTTGTTCGGTCCGGGCAGATACACTCTCAAAACTCAGAACATTCCTCTTTTGGGCAGAGCGCTGAGGCTTGCAAGCGGCGGAATTTCACCTTTTCACTGCGAGGTTTATTTCATCAATAAAACCGAGCAGATGTCCATAAAATGGGGAACTGACACAAGAGTACAGTTTATTGAGCCAACCTATAAATTCCCTTTGTCGCTGGGTGCGTCGGGTGAGATGAGCTTGCAGGCAGTTGACAGCAAAAGACTGCTTGTAAAGCTTGTCGGAACAGAAAACGGACTTACTCAGCAGTCGCTGACAAGGTGTTTCAGAGCGTTTTTGATGACCAAGGTCAAAACCTACATTGCTCAGACGATTAAGTCGGAGAGCATAAGCATTTTTGAAATTGACGAAAATCTCACGAGATTCTCTGAGGCAATCAAAAAACTGCTTGTTCCCGACTTTGCAGATTACGGTGTGTCGCTTGAACGCTTTTTTGTTTCCAAGGTGATGAAGCCTGACGGTGACGCTCAGTATGAGAAATTCAAGGAGCTTCATTTTCGTCAGTATGCAGACATTGCAGAGGCAAAGCTTAAACAGCAGACCGAAATTATCCATGCAGAAACAGAGGCGCAAAAGACGGTTATCGACTCAAAGGCTCAGGCGACAAAGCGTTCGCAGGAGGGATATACATACAGTCAGGAGCGTGGATTTGACGTGGCTGAAAAGATTGCTCAGAACGAGGCTGTGGGCGAGTTTACCAACATGGGAGTAGGCTTTGGCACTATGGCAGGCGTTGGCGGTGCTGTGGGTTCAATGGTCGGCAATATGATGAGAGACGCCGTTGATTCTTCTCAGAGAAATTCCGCACCGGCTCATGCTGAGTTAAGATTCTGCGAAAACTGCGGTGCAAAAATAAGCGCAGGAGCGTCATTCTGTGAGGAGTGCGGTACGCCTGTTTCAAGCTCACCGGATTTCTGCAAAAATTGCGGACATGTTTTTGAACGCAAAGGCAAGTTCTGCCCGAAGTGCGGTACAAAAAGAGGTGAATAAAAATTATGAAGTCTTTTAGGGTTTATACCGTAATATGGGCTTTGTGCTTTGCTGTTTTCAGCATTGCGGCATTTCTGATACCGCTGCCGACAAGATTCTGCGGTGTGTTCTGGGTTGGTTACATATTCATTACTGTTACCTTTTTATTTCAGCTTGCCTGTTCGTTTTTTGCGTTGAAATCAAACGAGCCTCAAAAGACCGTATATAGCCTACCGACGTTTAAAGCAAGTTTTACCGGACTTGTTGCAATGCTTATCGCCGGCGGATTTTCAATGGTTATTCCGTCGTTTCCGATGTGGCTTTGCATTTTGCTCTGTTCGGCAGTGCTTGCGGCAACACTTATCGGCGTTATTCTTACGCTTGTGTTTTCGAAAACCGTAAGCGGTATCGACAAAAAAGTCAGAACGTATTCTTTTGTTATGAGGTCGCTTACAGCCGATGCGGAGCATGTTATGGCGTCAGCCGATGAGCCTGAAATAAAAGCAACGGCTAAAAAGGTTTATGAGGCGATAAGATTCAGCGACGTTATGTCGAACGCTGCGCTTGAACAGCTTGATACGAGTATTCAGCGGCAGTTTTCGGCTTTTGAAGACGCTGTATCTTCAAAAGATACTGAGCTTTCCATGGTTTTGGGTGAGGAGCTTTTGGTATTGATTGACGAACGCAACAAGAGGTGCAGGCTTCTGAAATAGATTTCAGAAACTTCAGGAGGAAAGAAATGGGTAATGAAAATGTAAATTCCTCGGCAGTTTTTTGCTCAAACTGCGGAGGTCAGCTTGAAATTGACACTTCAAAGGAGTATACGGAATGTCCGTACTGCGGTACGAAATATTCGGTTTCCGATTTGCTCGGCGACACCGAAGCGGTCAGAGTTGAAAAAATAAAATCGCAGGCGTACAAAGAAGTTGAAAAAGGCAAACAGCAGATTGAGTCGGAGCGTTTAAAGCAAGAGGCTCAGAAAAACGAGGAGGAGACAGTAAGAAAGTTTAAAAAAGGAGTCTTGAGTAAATTACTTGTGGTATTTATAATTATTGACTCACTTTTTACGGTTCTTGCGTTCGTAAACGGCAGTATTGCTTCTGGCTTAGTCGGCTTGCTTGGGATAGCCCTGTATATTTTATCCTTCCTTTTAGGACTGCGAATTATTAAGACTAAGGCTAAAAACCTACATATTATAACAACTATTGTGGCTTTGATACTGGCTTTTCCGTTTCTGGCGCTTATGGGAAATAAAAGCAATACACAGGATTATAAAGATTTTGACTGGAATGATATTGAACTTCACGAATTTTTGCCCGAACCAAAATCACACAGCGGTGAAATTATTACAAATACAGACGAATCGCTGTATATGGGCATCAAAGCGTCTGAAAGCGATTTTGATGAATATGTAAAAGCCTGCAAAGAAATGGGATATACTGTTGAAGCAAATGAATCAAACCAATTATATTCGGCTTACAACAGTGACGGATATGACCTTTCGCTGATTTTCTATGATGACCATTACAGTTTAAACCTTGACGTACCGGAAAAAATGGAAGAAATTGAATGGCCTGACAGCGACCTTGCAAAAATGCTCCCTGTTCCCAAATCAAAAACAGGAAAGATTAATAATGATTCTTCCGATTACCTGAGCGTTTTAATTGATAAAACATCAGAGAGCGACTTTAAAGAGTATGTAAAGGCTTGCAAGGAAAAGGGATTTGACGTTGACTACAGCAACGGAGATGCTTATTACCGTGCTAAAAACAGCAAGGGCTATAGCCTTGAAGTTTCACTTTCAGCGTTTGATGTTATGGATATATATCTTTCGACACCCGAAGAAGAAACTACGGAAGCTGAAACTTCAAAAGCCGAAAGCTCAAAATCAGAGAGTTCAAAAGCAGAGAGCTCAAAGAAAGAAAGCTCAAAATCTGAGCAGTCGAGCAAATCCGCAGAAGGCGTTACGCCCGAATTTAAAGAGGCTATGGACAGCTATGAGGAGTTCTTTGACGAGTACATTGACTTTATGGTAAGGTATTCCGAGTCGGACAATCCTCTTGAGATGATGGACGAGTATTATGATTATCTGAGTAAATATTCAGAAACCATGCAGGAGCTCAACGATATGGAGGACAAGGAAGTAACAGATGCTGACAGACTGTATTATATTGAAGTCCAGACACGAATCCTTGATAAACTTTCAAAAGTTGAATAACAAATAAAAATATTAAATAACAAATAAAAATATTAAATAACAAAACAACAGTCGGTTATTCTCAACAAGGAGAACAGCCGACTGTTTTATTTTATGGGAAACTACGTGTCGAGGCACTCGTCTTGCTAAAACAGCGTTATGCCGAACATATGCAGAATCCAGAGCACTGCTCCGTAGATTATTGACGCCGATACACCGTACACTATTACAGGTCCTGCGATGATGAACAGCTTTGCGCCTAAGCCTGCGACATAACCCTCGGACTTGAACTCGATTGCAGGGGAGGAAACAGCGTTTGCAAAGCCCGTAATGGGTACGAGCGTTCCTGCGCCTGCGTGCTTGGCGATTTTGTCGTACACGCCGATTGCCGTAAGCAGTATTCCGAGGAACACAAGCGTTACCGAGGTGAGCGTTTTTGCCTGCTGTTCCTCAATTCCGATTGCGCCGTAAAGATTAATAAGTCCCTGACCGACTGAGCAGATTGCTCCGCCGATTAAAAACGCTTTGAGTCCGTTCACAAAACATTTACTTTTCGGTGAATTTTTCTTCACAATTTTATCGTATTCTTTTGGTGAAATCATATGATACCCCTTTTGTTATCTGTTCTTTACCTTTATTTTGTCCGTATTTTAAATATTTATGTTAAAATTTTCACTTTATTTTTCTTACGGTATGTTGTATAATGTTAAATGTATATTTATATGTATGACTTTGTAGGAAACAGCTTCGAAACGGTCGGGCACAGCAGGCTTGGAAATATCGACCTGTCTGCCCGAATTGCGTGTCGAGGCACTCGACCGGGGGAGGGGACGTTTTTGGAACATTATCTTGACAACAGCGCAACTACTGCTGTTTCGGAAAAGGCGGCTGAAAAAGCATACAGGATAATGGTCGAAAATTACGGCAATCCCTCATCTCTGCACCTCAAGGGAATGAATGCGGAGAAAGAACTTGAATCGGCAAGAAAGTCCGTTGCTGTAAAGCTCGGTGCGCAGAGTGAAGAAATTTTCTTTACAAGCGGCGGAACTGAGGCTAACAACACCGCACTTTTCGGCGTTGCGCAGGCTAAAAAAAGACGTGGTAACAAGATTATTATTTCCTCCGTTGAGCACAGCAGTATTATTGAATCGGCGCAGAAGCTTGAAAATGACGGCTTTGAGGTCGTGAGAATTTCACCTGACGAGAACGGAATAATCACCCCCGAAAGCGTTTTGAGTGAAGTTGGTGAAAATACAATTCTTGTTTCCGTTATGTGCGTCAACAACGAAACGGGTGCGGTAATGCCCGTAAGCGAGATTTTCTCTGCCGTTAAGGAAAAGAACAGCGAGGTAATCTGTCACACCGACGCAGTTCAGGCGTTCGGCAAAATTGCGCTTAATGCAAGACGGCTTTGTGCGGATTTGATTACCGTCAGCGCACACAAGGTTCACGCACCAAAGGGTTGCGGAGCACTGTATATAAAAAAGGGAGTAAGAATTATTCCTCACCAGTACGGCGGCGAGCAGGAAAAGAAAATCCGCCCCGGCACCGAGGCACTGCCGCTGATTGCGGCGTTCGGAGTTGCCTGCGAAGAATTCAGAATTGACGAAAATTATCGGAAAATATCCGAGCTTAACAAATATGCAAGGCAAAAGCTGAAAAGCATTGACGGTGTAAGCATAAATTCCCCCGAAAACGCTCTGCCTTATGTGCTTAATATTTCGGCAGGCAGGGTGAGGAGCGAAACAATGCTCCATTTTCTTGAAGAATTTGACGTTTTTGTTTCCTCGGGAAGTGCCTGTGCAAAGGGCAAGCCGAGCCACGTGCTGAGTGCAATGGGACTTTCAAGGGAACGTGCAGACAGCGCTCTGAGAATCAGCTTTTCAAAATACAACTGCAAAGAGGACATTGACGTGCTTTGCAAATGCATTGAAACAGGACTTTCGGTGCTTGCACACAGGTGATTTTAATTCGGAATTCGGAATTAATGGTGCGTTAGTTGGAAATGTTTGTTTGCTGATTTTATTTTGATATATCGGAAACGTTTTGGGACGTGTAGGAACCCGTCCCCTACGGTTACACAGGAAACGTATGCATTACAGTCGTAGTGGCAATCAAACTTTACCGATTAAACCATAATTATAGGGAAAACAAACCTTTCCGTAGGGGACGGCTTCCCAGACGTCCCATTCACAAAAATTGAAATACAATTTTTGTGTGGACACGGCACGCCGTGTCCCTACGTTCAAATAAATATAAAACACATAGTAAAAGGAAGGCATATGAAAGAAATTATCCTTTTGAAGGACGGCGAAATTGTTTTAAAGGGACTCAACCGCCGTTCGTTTGAAGACGTATTAAAAAAGAATATCAAATTTGCATTAAGTCCTCTCGGACGTTTTGAAATTACCTCGGCACAGTCGACTATCTATGTTAAGCCGCTGTCGGAGGATATCGATTTGGACGAGGCATGCGAGAGAATTTCAAGGGTATTCGGCATTGTTGCCTATTCAAGAGCGGCTGTCTGTGAGGAAAAAACGCTTGACTCCGTTTTGCAGACCGCACCCGTTTATCTTGAAAAAACTCTTAAATCGGCAAAGACCTTTAAGGTTGAGGCAAAGCGCAGTGACAAGCGTTTTCCGTACAAATCGCCCGAAATCTGCCGTGAGCTCGGCGGAGTGATTCTTGAAAAATTCCCTCACCTTACGGTTGACGTTCACAACCCCGAGGTTACCGTTTATGTTGAAATCCGTGACTTCGGCGCATATATCCACTGCGACCCCGAAAAGGGTGCGGGCGGTATTCCCGTAGGCACAGGCGGCAGAGCCGCTATTCTGATAAGCGGAGGAATTGACTCGCCCGTAGCCGCATATATGATGGCAAAACGTGGAATCAAGCTTACAGCCGTTCACTTTGCAAGTCCTCCCTACACAAGCAGACGTGCGGAAGAAAAGGTTGTAAAGCTCCTTCAGAAGGTCAGCCGCTATGCAGGCAGAATGACGATGTATACCGTTCCCTTTACAAAAATTCAGGAGAAGATAAAGGACGATTGTCCCGAGGAACTGTTTACTATTATTATGCGCCGTCTGATGATGGAAATTTCCGAGAAGATTGCGCTTGACAACGACTGCTCGGCACTCATTACGGGCGAAAGCCTCGGTCAGGTTGCAAGCCAGACAATCGGCGCACTCGGCTGTACCGACGAAGCAACCGATATGGTTGTGTTCAGACCGCTGATTGGTATGGATAAGCAGGAAATCATTGATATTTCATATAAGATAGATACCTACGAAACTTCAATTGAGCCTTACGAGGATTGCTGTACGGTGTTTACACCTAAGCACCCTCGCACACGACCTGTTTTAAAATACGTCAAAGAGGCTCAGGAAAAGGCAGGCTTTGCACCGCTTGTTGACGAGGCTCTGCAAAACCTTAAGATAACATATATTTCAGCTGACGACTGATACAAGGGGTGATACTCAGGTGAGTCAGGTTAATATTGAAATTATTTCTGTGGTAAGAAATAAGAACGCCGTAGGTCTTGTCGACAAAAAGCCCGAACTTAAGGCAAGGCTCGACAAGTACGGTTACACGCTGACGGGCGTTAAGAATACCGTTTTAAGGGCAGGAAAAATCAGGGCGTCACTTGACGAGATTGCAAAGTCAAGTAACAGACCCGACGTTGTGATTATTGCAAACGCCCTTTCAACAACCGACAGCACTTCTTTCAGAAAGTACTTTGTTGAAACGGTTGCCGAGGCGGAACACAGCGCAAACGAGCGCACGCCGAAGGACTACTGGAAAAAGAGAGATAAGGCATTCAGAGAAGCAAAAAAGAGAGGTGCTTCGCAGGAGGAGCTTGAAGCGCTTGAAGAAGAATTTAAGCTCTACCGTAAAAAGTCAAAGGTGTTCAAGCTCGGAGAATTCGGCAACGGCTACAAGGGTTATTGCTTTATGTTCAAGGGCTTGCAGGTTGCCGTGCTTCCGCAGGCAAGCCTTACGGGCGAAAACGACGACGATGTAATTTCACTTGCGGCTGTGAGAACAAAGGAAGTTTTTGAAAATTCCGCAGAGGATTATCCCGACGGTTTCGGAATCAGAGAATATGTTCCCGAAAGAACAGGCTTTGCCTACCGCTTTATCCCGATGAGGGGCGACGGCGGAAAGGAAGTAACAAGAAAGTGCGTTGTAATAGCGTCGTTCCTTGTTTTCCTTACTGCGCTTTCACTGCTGATGTATAATATGGTTTTTCTGAGTATGAGAAATGCCGCACTCAACGGTGAAATTCAGAAGATTGCTCACGGCACCGAGGATAATACGGGAAATAATAAAAAGCCCGATACGGGAGATACTATAGACTGGAAAAAGCTCAAGGAAATCAACGAGGAGATTGTCGGCTGGATTCAGCTTGACAACACGCAGATTGACTATCCTGTTCTGTATCACAAGGGCGACGACAGAACGTATCAGTATTATCTGTCGCACAACTACAAGGGCGACTACGATTCGTTCGGCAGTATTTTCCTTGACTACCGCTGCACAAAGGGTACCGACAGCAAGAACGTTGTAATTCACGGTCACCACATTCAGGACGGTTCAATGTTCGGTGATTTGATGAAGTACGGTGGAACAACAGGCGACCTTGACTTTTACAAGAAATCACCTACAATAGAGTTTGACACGCCCGAAGAACAGGGAACGTACAAGATTATTTCGGTGTTCAAAACGAACACGCTTTCCACTCAGGGCGAGTTCTTCAATTATATGGTGGGTGACTTCCAGAACGAAAAGGACTTTATGAACTACGTTTACAACGTAAGAATCCGTTCGCTGTTTAACTGCCCTGTTGACGTTAACGAGGACGACGAGCTTATCACGCTTTCAACCTGTTCTTATGAGTTTACAAACTGGAGAACTGTTGTTGTGGCAAGGAAGGTGAGAGTAGGCGAGTCGAAAAAGGTTGACGTTTCAAAGGCATCGCTTAATAACAACATTGTATGGCCGCAGGTTTATTACTCTGCATACGGCGGAACAAGACCTACTGTGACGGATTTCTGCACAGCGTACGAAAAGGGACAAATCGACTGGTACAACGGCGACTACGACTTCAAGAATCAGAAGGTTGTTGAGCCGACAAGCTCACCGTCAAGCAGTACTTCGGGTGCAAACGGTGCAAAAAGTCAGACTGTTACACAGCAGCCTACGACTGAGGCGAAGATTTACCTGACGGTAAGGTTCCTCAATTATGACGGTTCGGTGCTGACAACCCAGAAGGTTGAGTACGGAAAGGCGGCTAAAGCACCTGCCAATCCGACAAAGCCGAGCGATGATTATTACGACTACAAGTTTAAGGAATGGCAGCTTGACTTCAGCAATGTCACCTGCGATATGGATATTGCGCCGAGCTTTGAGCCTGTGCTGAAACCTGAGTACGCACAGGCGCAGTAGCAGGGAGGCGAGTATGGTGGAATGTAAAACAGTATTTTATTCAGCGAGAAAAACTTCACTTTGCGAGCGTGCGCTTAAAAAGAGTTTTTCGGAGCTTAACCTTGATATGAGCGATATTTCTTTTGCCGCCGACAAGGGGAGTTTATGTAATGTCTTGACAGAAGCGTTCGGAGAATGTAATATAGTTTTTGTCATAGGCGGTTTAGGCTTTGGCGACGAAAGAGCTGTCAAAAGCATTGTTTCACGTCTTATTAAAAGCTCCTGCGTAGATGATTGCAAAAAGCTCAAAAATCCAAAGGGCGACGACGGTTATGTTATCAGAGCGCAGCACCAGCTGCTTGTTCTGCTTCCCGACGAACCCGAACAGATTGAATCAATTATGCAGGGCGCAATTGCAGGATATATAAAAATTACAGAGAATGCGAGGGTATGATGAATATGAAAACTAATACTTTTGAGCAATACGAATCTTCCGTTCGTTCCTATTGCAGACATTTCCCGAAGGTGTTCACCGATGCCAAGGGCGCAGTTATGACTGATGAAAACGGCGAAAAGTACATTGACTTTTTCTGCGGTGCAGGCGCTGTAAACTACGGTCACAACAACGACTATATCAAAGGAAAGGTAATTGATTACCTTGCAACAGACGGAATTATTCACGCTCTTGATATGTATACCGTGCCCAAGCGTGAGTTTATTGAAACTCTTGAAAAGAAGATTATCGAGCCGAGAGGCTACAAGTACAGAATTCAGTTTACAGGCCCTACGGGCACAAACGCTATTGAGGCGGCTATCAAGCTTGCAAGAAAGACCACAAAGCGCAGAAATATTTTCTCATTTATGGGCTGTTTCCACGGTATGACTCTCGGTGCACTTTCGCTTACCTCCGAGATGTACGCAAGAAACGGCGCAGGCGCAACCTTTACCGACTGCACTCACATTCCTGCTCCGTATATGTTTGAGGGACTTGATGTAATCAAGTATATGCAGACTCTTATTGACGACGATCATTCGGGCGTTGAAAAGCCTGCCGCAGTAGTTATGGAAACCGTACAGGCTGAGGGCGGAATCAGAGTTTTTGACGATGAGTTCCTGCGTGACGTAAGAGAGTTCTGCACAAAGAACGATATTCTTATGATTGTCGATGATGTTCAGGTAGGCTGCTGCCGCAGCGGCACATTCTTCTCGTTTGAACGTGCAGGAATCACTCCCGACATTGTTGTTATGTCAAAGTCAATCGGCGGTATCGGTATGCCGCTTGCTATCGTTCTTCATACGGACGAGCTTGACGACTGGAAGCCGGGTGAGCACAACGGCACATTCAGAGGCAATCAGCTTTCATTTGTTGCAGGCAAGGCGGCTATTGATTATCTGCTTGAAAATGACGTTGAGGCTGAAACAAGAAGAAAGGGCGAGCTTGTAAAGAAGTACGTTACCGAGGAAATCCTGCCGCTTGATTCAAGACTTGAGTTAAGAGGTATCGGACTTATCTGGGGTATCGACTTTGCTGCAATTGATTCTTCGCTTACGGAAGAAGTAATCGAAAAGTGCTTTGAGAAAAAGCTCATCTGCGAATGTGCAGGCAGAGAAGGCTCGGTTGTAAAGATTATGCCTCCGCTTGTAATTGACGACGATTTGCTCCTCGAGGGACTTTCAAGAGTGAAGAAGTCAATTGAAGAAGTATTAAATAAGTAAGTAAATAACAGAAAACCTCCGAGAGCATTTCGCTTTCGGAGGTTTTTAATTTTGGTTAGCTCTGCCGGTAATATAATCAACGGTAATCGGTACTGTTGACTTTGTCATATTTGATGATATAATCGGAATATAGAGCTGAAATTGAAGCAGAGTCTTCATATTGTCAAAAATGCGGAAGTAAACAATGAGGTGGTTGAATATGCCGGAAAAAACAAGAGTAGAAAAGAATTTCAGAATTTTAGGTATTGTTATTTCTGTTCTGCTAATAATTTGTTCTTTAGGTTTTGTCGGAAATATTTTATATGAAATTTATTCATTTACAGTAGTTAATAATATAATATATTATGTAGTTGATATTGTTTCGCAGGGTATGTTATT
Organism: uncultured Ruminococcus sp.; assembly: GCA_902766885.1. Taxonomy (GTDB): domain Bacteria; phylum Bacillota; class Clostridia; order Oscillospirales; family Acutalibacteraceae; genus Ruminococcoides. The sequence continues at coordinate 25,981 of CACXFS010000073.1, forward strand.
GACAGCGTTTGTTTTGCTTGCAGTAACAATACTGACAAAAAATAAACATAAAATTGATATAATAAAAATTTTCGCTGAGTTATTCCTGATTGCAAACATTTTATATTTAACAAATGGATTGTATCAGTTATTTGTTGTATTCGGTGCAGATATTTTATGTGTTTTAGAAGCTGTATTCAGTAAACCGTTGTTTTATTTGTTTGCTGTATCTAAAATAGCAATTGCAACAGCAATATTAGTTTTTAATAAAAAGAATAAGCTCGTACCCGAAAATAAAACAGCAAAGCTCATTATATCAATCTTGTTTGCTGTAAGCTTTTGTTTGTATTGCCTTTTTGAAATCGGAACACTTGGATTAGATATCTCGTTTATTACGTTTATTATGTCTGATAAAAGTGGGAACATTAACAGTGTGTTTTCCAATGGAATATATATTTCGTTTTTTGTTAACATTATATTTTTATTGGCAGAGTACATTCCGTTATTCCTGTTTTTAGTGATATATCCAAAAGAATCTCTTGATAAAAAGTCGGTCAGTACATATTCGGACAATGCCAAAAGTGAGTAATTAATAAAATGTAAAATAACGGCTGACGGAGTTTTGTTCCCGTCAGCCGTTGGTGATTTATATAGATTTGTATATTTGGCTAAAACTCTATTCCGATTCTGCCTGTTATTCCTCTGTCGTAGGGGTGCTTGATTTTCTTAAACTCCGTTACATAGTCGGCAATTTCAATGAATCTTTCGGGCGGATTGTGTCCCGTCATTACGATTTCCATACTTACGGGGGCGTTTGCGACAAATTCAAATACCTCCGCCTCGGAAATCATTTCGCAGTTTATTACGTCAAAAATTTCATCGAGGATTACCATATCATAACGCTCGGTCAGTGCGGTTGTTACGCTGCTGTCGAAAATTCCCTTAAAAACCTTTGCCGCCTGAGCCTTTTCCTTTTCGTCCATTTCAAATGTGAATTTCAGCTCGAGAGGGCAGAATGTGAGCGTTACGTTTTCGGTATGGCTCAGCGTGTGGCGTTCGCCCGAAAATTCTGTTTTAAGAAACTGTACGAACAAAACCTTCATATTGCTGCCTGCGGCTCTTGCGGCAAGTCCTACCGCCGCCGTTGTTTTGCCTTTACCGTCGCCGTAATAAACGTGAATCATATTTACCTCCGAGTTTTTGATGTTTTATAGATATTGATTATTTTTAAAGTTTATTATAATATATAAATGTATATACATTAATAGTAATTATACTTTAATATGTAGCTTTTGGCAATATGTGCATAGTGTATAAAAAATATTTTAAAATAATCTAAAATTTCTACACGCATTAATTTCTGCAAAACCTTGCAATAATGCCCCTTTCATTGTATAATAATCCTTGCGTGACTGCACAAGATATGCGATGAAGCGGGAGGTTGCGGCGAATTCGCCGGTTTTTCCGTGGAGTATGTCCGATTTTAAACCGGGCGATTATTATGAATCATTTAGAGTATAACTATGTCAATAGGGTTGCTTTGCCATAGGTGTGCTCAAAAGCTTTCAGGACGTTCCCGGTTAACTGAATAGTTAAACGGGTTTTTTAATGCCGGGTGAGGAAACACCCGGCAGAGTTTCAAAAAAAGTTTTTGAAAGCAAACGCCCGCCAACTACGAAGAGCCGAGGCTCGCAGCCTTAAAGCGGTGAGTTGAAGGTTCTACAAGATTTTTAAGGAGGCGACGATAATGGCAGTCAAGGAAAAGATTAGAATAAGATTAAAGGGTTATGATCATCAGCTCGTTGATCAGTCA
>CACXFS010000074.1 GCA_902766885.1 uncultured Ruminococcus sp.
CGTAGGGGACGGGTTCCTACACGTCCCATTCACAAAAATTGTATTACAATTTTTGTGTGGACACGGCACGCCGTGTCCCTACGTCAACGTTGCGCTAAATTATGGTTTAACTTACTAAAAGAGATAACAATATTTAAAAATTCATCTATCCGTTTTTAGCAAATTTTATAAGTTGGAAATTATCAGAAGCGGTATATTGATTAGAACATCTTTCACTATATGTAAGGTACGGCTTTCCTGTATGGGTAAAACTCTTTTTTTGCCGGACAATTCCATTGACAAACGAATTTCCTTAAAGATATTTAGGATTTTATTTGGCATTAGTATTAAAACTCTCTGAAAATTATACAATGAAATCAAAATGACCGGACAACCTTTTCAGGCTGTCCGGCCGTTTTTTTGGAAGCTGTTAAAATAACAGCTTTGTTTTTATTAATCTGCCATAAAATAGCTCAGTATATTATAACATCAATATGTTATCAGAGTGTGCACCATCTCCACTTACCTGTGAGTGAAGCTTTTTCCTGATCTGCTTTTACGCAGTTTGTTGCAACAAATGTATAATTTGCAAGGTCTGATACAGAGTTATAATCTCTGAATACATTACGAGCTGAAGATGTCTTTACATAAATTGAGCTTCCGCTGCAGAAACCTGATACTGAACTGTTGTCAATAATTTCAACCTGTTCTGCTGTGAGTTCAAGTGTATAAACTTCCCAGTCGCCGCCGACATATTTTGTAAGTGAGCTTACAAGTGAATCATCTACTGTATATGTCTGACCTGAAGGTTTCATCTCAAGCTTTGTAACTGTTGTAATTACAGATGAATCACCATAGTAGAAATATACTCCGCCTGACCAGTTCTGAGTCGGGCAAGCAAATTTAAGTGTTGTTGCTTTATACTCAGGCTCAAACGGCTGTTCTGTTGTCCATGCGCCTGTGTAAGAGTCAACTTCTGAATTTGTTACAGCACCATCGATAAGGAATACCTGACCGTCAAAGTCAGCAATTGAGCCACCCATCTTAATGTCAAACTTTGCAGATGTCTTGAGGTTATAGTTACCTGCATATACAAAGCCTGAATATTTAGCTGAGTCAATTGCGTTTACCTGATCTGCTGTGAGTTCTGCTGAGAATACATGCCAGTTGCCTCTTCTTGTTGTCTTGAGGTTTGCACCGGCGGGATTGTCAATTACAAGACCTGTGTCTGTCATATGAATTCTGTTTGACTTAATTACAGATGTTGTATCATTGTAATAAATGTCTACATCAGTCCATACTGTTCTACCGGGAGCTACACGAGGTGCTGCAAAGTAAATTGTTACATTTTCAGCAGGTTCGGTTGTAGGCTCAGTTGTAGGTTCTGTTGCGGGCTCTGTTGTAGGTTCTGTTGCAGGCTCTGTTGTGGGTTCTGTTGCAGGCTCTGTTGTGGGTTCAGTTGTTTCAACAGGCTCTGTTGTAGGCTGTGACAATACTGTGTATGAAAGTGTAAGTGTATCATTTGCATTTACTGTAAGTGTAAACTTAACTTCACCTGCGGGAACCATAAGCTTGTTAGCTGTTTCGTCAAGGTCATTTGTGTTGAAGAGTGTAACTTCTGTAACTTCGCCTGCCCAGCCGTCTGTCATATACCAAGCACCGTTGTCTGTTGTCTTAACACCAACGTAGCTTATTTCTGTAAATGTAACTGTAACTTCGTTATCAACGAACTTGTAGTCACCCATATTTGCATAGTCTTCTTCACAGCCGTAGTTTGCACCGTTGATGCTTCCGAAGAGGTAGTAATCAACTGCAACAGGCTCTGTAGGATCTGTGGGATCTGTTGGTTCTTCTGTAGGAATTGTAGGAACTACGTCAGACTCATAAGAGAGTGTGAGTGTGCCGTCATCGTTTACAACAAGTGTAAAGTTTACTTCGCCTGCAGGAACAACAAGCTTGTTTGCGTTTTCGCCGAGTGTACTTGTGTCGTAGAGTGTAGCCTCATTAACAACGCCCAACCAGCCGTCTGTCATATACCAAGCACCGTTGTCTGTTGTCTTAACGCCAACATAGCTCATTTCTGTAAACTCAACTGTGAGCTTTCCGTCAACGAACTTATAGTCGCCCATATTTTCATAGTCTTCTTCGCAACCGTAGTTTGCACCGTTGATGCTGCCGAAGAGATAGTAGTCAACTGCTACGGGTTCTGTAGGCTCTGTAACCTCTGTGGGGTCTGTCGTACCTGTCGGGTCAGTTGCAGAAGCATATGAAAGTGTGAATGTATCGTCGCCGTTATCAACAAGAGTAAATGTTACTTCTACGCCTGCGGGAACGTAAAGCTTGTTTGCTTCGCCTGTGATTGCTGTTGTGTTCTTGAGAAGAGCCGAGGTTACAGTTGTTCCAAGCCAGCCTTCTGTCATATACCAAGCTGAGTTGTCACCCTTCTTAACAGCAACATAGCTGTCAGCATCAAATGTAGCAGTTACCTGATTGTCAACGAACTTGTATTCGCCGGCATTATCGGCATCTTCTTCACAAGCATAGTTTGCATTGTTGATATAACCGAAAAGATAGTAAGAATCGGGATCGCCTTCGATTACCTGCTTTGTTGTTCCCTCTGTAGCTTCGGTTGAAGGTGCTTCAGTGGGATTTTCGGGGTCATAAAGGCTCCATTCGCCGCCGCCCTTGTCCCATGTAGCGTCTTTAACTGTGTAGCAGTTCATGTCGTCGGGAATATCAAGGTCTGATGTCTGATTCCATTTTTTGCTCCAGCCGTTTGTTGTTGTGCTGGGGTTCATACGGCAGAAGATAATCTTCTCCCACTCGCCCTCGGGGAGAGTAGCCTCATAGTAGCCGTCGCCGTCTTCATCAGACATATCTGTCCATGTGTTTGTTGAGCCTTGGAACAAATACACAGCAAAGCGTGCACTGTCTTTAAGCCAGTTTGAGTTGGGTTTCAGATAGACAACTCTTGTTCCGTCTGAAACTGCTGCTGCAGATGCGCTGATGCCTGTAATGCACATACTTAATGTGAGCATTACTGCGATTACTACAGCAGTCAGCTTTTTGAAAGTATTCATTTGTTTTCCTCCTTTATTTTTCTTTGAATACCAAGCACTTAAGCTCGACATTATTTTACCATTTTTTAGCTATTACTTTCAATAATAATTTTCACCAATAAATAGTTTTTTTGTTGTCTATTTTAACAGTAATATTTTGTTCACAGTTTTGTTTACATTTTTATTGCATTATTACAAATTTATTTTGTATCCTTATTAAAAATCCGCACCCGAAAACACGGATGCGGATTATAGTTTTTATTCAATTAATAAGCTTTTTAATCTATCAGATTATCAAAGCTTGCACCATCTCCACTTACCTGTGAGTGAAGCTTTTTCCTGAGCCGTGTTTGTGCAGTTTGTTGCAACAAATGTATAGTTTGCAAGGTCTGATACAGAGTTGTAATCTCTGAATACATTACGGGTTGAGGTTGTCTTTACATAAATTGAGCTTCCGCTGCAGAAACCTGATACTGAGCTGTTGTCAATGATTTCAACCTGTTCTGCTGTGAGATCAAGTGTGTAAACCTCCCAGTCACCGCCGACATATTTTGTAAGCGAGCTTACAAGTGAATCGTCTACTGTATATGTCTGACCTGAAGGTGTCATCTCAAGCTTTGTTACTGTTGTAATTACTGATGAATCGCCGTAGTAGAAATATACTCCGCCTGACCAGTTCTGTGTCGGGCAAGCAAACTTAAGTGTTGTTGCTGTATATTCAGGCTCAAAGGGCTGTTCTGTTGTCCATGCACCTGTGTAAGAGTCAACCTCAGAATTTGTTACAGCCGCATTGATAAGGAATACCTGACCGTCAAAGTCAGCAATTGAGCCGCCCATCTTGATGTCAAACTTTGCTGATGTCTTGAGGTTATAGTTATCTGCATATACAAAGCCTGAATATTTTGCTGAGTCAATTGCGCTTATCTGCTCTTTTGTAAGCTCTGCTGAGAATACATGCCAGTTGCCTCTTCTTGTTGTCTTGAGGTTTGCGCCGTCAGGATTGTTAATTACAAGACCTGTGTCTGTCATGTGGATTCTGTTTGCTTTCATTACGCTTGTTGTATCACTGTAATAAATATCAACATTGCTCCATACTGTTCTGCCGGGTGCTACACGAGGTGCTGCAAAGTAAACTGTTGCAGATGAAGCGTCAGAAATGAGCTTGCCTTCACCGGCAAATGTAAATTTACCTGTTGCAATATCGCCATAGTAAACGAGGTCAATATCGCTTGCGTCAGCGAGCTCGTCATATGAGTTTGCTGTTGTAGCTGTAATTACATCAATATCAAGATTAATTTCTGTGTCGCCGCTGCCAACGATATCAAATACAGCAGTGAAGAACACACCCTGAGTTGTGAAGTCATAAAGATTAAGACTTGTTGCGTTGAACAAAGCCTTGTTTGTGAGGTCAAAGTTCACGAAATAACTTCCCGAAGCGAAACCGGGAACGCTTGTCTTTGCTGTGTTTGTGTCAGCAAGCTTTAAAACACTGCTGTCATAGTAAATTCCGCCCTGCATATTCAAAATCATATTGTCGCACTGAAGATAATATGTAACCTCAATCTGCGTATTAGTAGCAGTGTAGTTGTAAGTCTGTGAATCGCATAGATTTGAATTTACAGTGATTGTACCGCCTGTGGTTTCCGCAGCGCTTGCGCTGAATGAAATTGCCGTGAACGAACACAAAATCATCATTACTGCAAGCAAAACGGAAATTTGCTTTTTGATTGTTTTCATTGTTGATTACTCCTTTTTATAAATTTTCTGCCAAATAACATTCGACAGTTGACTCCAAATTCAAAAATATTCACTCTAAAAAGCAAACAATTCAGCATTTTTTGTGCAAATGCGTTATTAAGCAACTTAATTATACCACAATCGCATAAATGGTACAAATAAAATAATATTTTTTTATGTAAAATTTTGGATAATCTTTTAGGGCAGAATTAACAACACCGTTATTTGTTATCAACAAATAACGGTGTTTGGAATTATCTATATTGCTCATAAAAACAAACAAAAAGCAAATTAGCAACAAACAACAATGTAAACAGTAAATAATCTCAGTTATCAAAAAGCTCGGGGTGCATTCGGGAGTAGTGAAAAATATACTGCTGTGCAATTCCGGCATACGCTCCGAAATCATCAGGTTTCATATCCGGAAACAGCTTTTCCATTGCACGTTTCATCCACACATCAACGGGAAACGCCTCAATCCTGTGAAGTCCGAACAGCAGTGTGCAGTCGGCTACCTTTACTCCTACGCCTGTAATTTTCATAAGCTCGGCTCTTGCCTCGTCATAATCGCAGTCACGGCACTTTTCAAGGTCAACCTCTCCCGACGCAACCTTCTGAGCCGCATCAACAAGGTAGCGGTTACGAAACCCTGCACGCAGCGGTGCAAGGTTGTCGGGGGTAAGCCGAGCCATTTTTTCAGCAGTAGGGAAAGCATATCCGCCTTCGATTTTTTCTCCGAAATTTTCGCATAGCCTCTGCACAATTCCCTTTATCCTTTTTATATTGTTATTCTGCGAAATGATAAAAGTACAAAGAGCCTCATACGGCTCCTGCCTAAGAATTCTGATTCCCGGTGCATACTTTGCCGCCTCGCACAAAACGGGATGAATTCTGCTGATTTCTTCTCTGATTTTTCCGTAGTCAAGCGACAAGTCAAAATAATCGTACCAGATATTTTCAAAATCTTCTTTAGTTGTGTTTTCTATATATAATGTGTTATTTTCAAGTTTTACGCCAACGGATTTTCCGAAAGCAATTCCCGAAAACGAACCGTCATCGTGTTCTGTCCAGCGGAAACTCTGACCGCAGTCGAGCGTCTGCGCAAGGTCAAGGTCACATACGCCCTCAACCATTACTCCGTTTTCAATTTCAACGCATTTCATAAATATACGCCCCCTGAAAATTAATTATACCACAAACCGATGTTTTATGATACAATAAAATAAAAACTTCTGAAATAACGGAGGATTAAAATGAAAGAGACAATTTGCACAATTCCGATTAACGATATTTTTATGCCGAAGGACGGATGCCCGATTTGCCGAATGGAAAAGATGCTTGAAGAACAGTATGTCAGGTTTGTTACAGGCGACGCTATGATGGAGCCGAACATAAGGATTGAAACAAACAAAAAGGGCTTTTGCCACCGACATTTTTCGCAGATGTTTGAAAGCGGTCAGAAACTGCCGAATGCACTTATACTTGAAAGCCACTTGCAGGAAATTATTGACAACTTTATGCCTAAAAAGCTGAAAGGCAAGCCCGACAAAAAACAGCTTGAGGGAATAAAAACCGAGCTTGATTCATGCTATGTCTGCGACAGAATAGAGTGGGATATGCGCCACTTTATGGCAACTGTTTTTGTTGAATGGGCAAAGGGAGAAGAATTCAGAAAGCTCTACAACAAACAGCCGTTTATCTGTCTTAAGCACTACTCGTTTATAATGGAAACAGCAACAGGAAAGGGCGGTATGCCGTCAAAGCACCTTGCTGATTTCCACGCAGAAACAGCCGCACTCACAAAGAATTATCTTGAGTCGCTTAAGGGCGACATCACTCATTTCTGCTCCATGTTTGACTACAGAAACAAAGGGCAGGAATGGGGCAGTTCAAAGGACTCAATAGAAAGAAGTATTGAATTTTTAACGGGTGAAAAGCCGTAAGTCGAGTGTCCGGAGCAGGATAGCCTCTGCAGGCAAATCGGCGGTTCGTCACCGCCGAATTATGGTTTAGATTACACTTCTATAAAACAAAATGCCGACGCAAACTGCGTCGGCATTAATCGGTGGTATTTCTTAAAAAGACTGACGTTCTGTTTTTCTGTACTTTGACGGGGTGGTGTCGTAGTACATTTTGAACGCTCTGTTGAAATTTGAAATGTTGTTAAAGCCCGACATTCCGGCAATCTCAATAATCGGAGTATCGGTTGTTGTGAGCAGCATAGCCGCACGGGTAAGGCGAAGCTCGTTTACATAGTTAACAAAAGTTGTGTTCATAAGCTCCTTGAAAAGGTGCGAAACGTAATAACGACTCAAGCCTGTTGTCTGGGCAATTGTGTCAAGCGAAATGTTCTCGCAGAAGTTTTCATTGATGTATTCGGTAATTCTGCGGAGTGCACGGTACTTTTTGCCCTGAGTCTCAACGTCGAGGATTTCAATATACTTGTTTGCAAAAAGAATGTAGAAAATCTCGTACATTTTACCGTGAACAAGAAGCTGAAAAAACTCAAACTTTTCATTTTCTGCCTTTGTAACAGCTCTTAAATCGTCGAGCATTTCAGCATAAAATGCGTCCTCGGGAGTAACCTTTGCAAAATGTGTGCAGTTGCCTGTTGTCAGACCTCTGATAAGGCTCTGGGGAATATATTCCTGCGTAACGGAAGCAGGATTTGAAAGATTAAGAAGTACAACATCAACAACAGCATTGTGATTTTCAGCGATTCTGTACTTCTGATTGGGAGAAACAAAGTAGATATCGCCCTGCCTGAGGCTGTATGCATTAGTAGTAGTTTCGAGTGTCATTGAGCCTGTTCTTACAAGCGCAATAGCAACCTCACTGTGCACATTCCATCTGTCATCTAAAACCATTTCACCGCAAACGACTCTGAACGCAGAACTCGAAGTCGATGCAGAACGCAAGAAATCAAAACTCATAACAACACCTCATCTATATACCCATTTTAAAACAATAATGATATTTTGCCTTGCTTTATGCTATTTATAATAATTATTTTTTGATATGTTGTCAATAAAATACGTTAAATCGCATAAAAATAATAGATGTTTTAAAAAATAATAAAAATTTTGATATTCCGCTTTTAATCGGCATTTTTTGAGGAAGTTCAAGCATTTTTTATGATTTTTAAGGCATATTTTTTGGTCTCAAGCACAAAAAGCTGATATTATTTTGGTAAATAATAACGTTTCTTATTTCGCAATAAATAATCAGAAATATACAATAATTGCTTTTTATTGATATGTTGCAATAATTTCTCTTAACCTTTCCTTGTATTCGTCAACGGCTTTTTGCGGTGAGAGAATCTTTACCTTGCCGCCGAGTCCGAACACCCACGCATAAAACTGCGGACTCAACATAACGTCAACGTTTACCGTAAAGCTTGACTCGCTCTCTTTCATAATCATCACGTCAGAGCCGAAACGGTCAACGATAACGCCTACAAGGCTGTTGTCAACCGACAGCTTAACGCCGGCCTGCTCACCGCCGAACATTGAGAAAACGCCCTTTGTATAGCCTGCAATATCAAACTTTTCAAAGGTTTTTCTGCCGTCACGCTCGTCGTTTGTGATTTCGATTCCTTCCATTTTGTCAACACGGTAGTGCTTTATCATCTCAGCCTCGCTGTCGTAGGCAACGAGGTAGTAATTTTCGTCGTCCCAGCAAAGAGCCCAGGGCGACACCTTATACACTGCGCCGTTTTTTCGCTCGACCTTGACTATTTTCTTTTCAGCGCCAAAGTCGGTTTCCCACTTGCAGTATTTAAAAGCGACCTGCTTTTCACGTGAGATTGCGTTGTGGAGCGTGTCGACATTGTAGTAGATTTTTTCGTTGACATTTTTTACACGATTTGAAACGTAAACCTGTCGCTGGAGCTGTTTGCCCTCGTTTTCGCTGACAAGTCCCTCGAGCTTTTTGATAAGCGTAAGGCTCTTTTTGTGCGTGATGAATTTTGAGCTCTGGATTGCGTCAACTAAAAGCTTTAATTCGGGCATTTCAAAGTCACGGCTGCCGACGTAGTATTTTACGGTTGTGGTGCGTGTGCGGCAGATGTCAAGACCGAAGGTTTCAAGAATTTTTAAATCGTCATACAGACTTTTCCTCTCGGTTTTAATTCCGTAGGCTTCAAGCGCCTGCTTGATTTCGCTTGCGGAAAGTCCGTGATTTTCGTCGGTTTTTTCGAGCATTATTTTTTGCAGATACAACAGCTTTTGTTTCTGCATTGAGCTTTTAGCCATATAAATTCTCCTTTAAAGTATTTGGGAAAACGCAACGACAAGAGGCATTGTGACAATCGACACAAGCGTTGTCGCAGTGACGGTGCTTACAGAAAGCTCAACGTCCCTGTTGTACTTTGCCGCAAACATTGTAGTTGTGGCGGCAGTGGGCGCAGAGCTTGCGATTATGAATGCCACGATAATTGTCTTGTCAATTCCGAACAGCGACATAATAACTGCGGCGGCAACGGGAATTGCAACGAGCCTTACAGCCATTGCAGCGTAGGTGCCCAAATCAGTGAACGCCTTTTTGAAGTTTGCCTGCGACAGGTAAAATCCGATTACAAGCATAGGCAAGGGCGTGTTGAGGTCGGATAGATATTCAATCGGCTGGCTGATTATGTAGGGCAGATTGATTTTGCAGACGAACAGAATCAGAGCAATTAATACGCCGACAATTCCGGGATTGAATGCAAGCTTTTTTATGGAGAGCTGTTTTTTGTCGCCGCTCATACTTACAAGTCCGTACGTCCACACAAAAATGTTAAATACCGCAACGAAGATTGAGCCGTAAAACCAGCCGTCATCGCCTAAGATTGCCTTTTGCAGAGGGAGCGACATAAATCCGCAGTTTGAAAAAATCACCGAAAACTGCAAAACCTTTTTGCGGCTTTCGTCCTTGTCACGGAACAAAAGCTTTGCGACTAAAATTGAGCCTGCAATAATCAGCGATGCACAGAGCGTTGCAATCAGGATTTTGCCGAGCAGTTCAAAGCTGAACTCACGCTGAAAAGCAGTTATCATAACGCAGGGCGTTACAACATATAAAACTATGTCGGTGATATGCTTTGACGAGGAGTCGGTGAGGATTCCTTTTTTGCCGCAAATGAAACCGACTGCAATTAATACAAACAGAACAAGCACCTGTTGTGCAATCATAACAAAATTTTCTGCCACTCAAAAAACTTCCCAACATTTTAAAATTCAAGGATTTTCTATCAATTCCTCAGTAATATACGATAATTTTAGCACAGCAGGGGTTGATTTTCAAATAAAAATAAGGTTGTCATTCTCGCAATTTCGACAACATAAAACGACATTATACACAAAACAGTATTAGTTTTATAGTGCAAATTCACCAACGAATCCCGAAAAAACTTTTAAATATGTATTAACCGCCGAAAATTATTAGTGTTTGTTGACAATTATTTTTTCAAAATGTATAATTATATCATCAGCAAAAATTATATAATATTGCATTATCTCATAAAAATTTGAAAGAAGGAATTTTTTATGGCAACAACAAAGAAAACAGCTGCGACAAAGGCTGCTGCTGAGAAAGAAACCACAGCTAAAGAAACAGTAAAGAAAGCAACAACAAAGGCTCCTGCAACTAAGGCAGCTGCAAAAACAGAAGATGCTCCTGCAAAGAAAGCTCCTGCTAAAAAGGCTCCCGCAAAGAAAGCTGCTCCCAAAAAGGTAGCTCCCAAGAAGCCCGAAGCTAAGGCTGAAACAAAGGTAGATTTCTTCGTTGAGTTCGGCGGAGTTCAGGTTTCAATTGACGAAGTCATCAAGAACGTAAAGCTCACACTCGGCAAGGACGCAAAGGAAATTTCCGTTTACCTCAAGCCCGAAGAAAGCAAGGCTTACTTTGTAGCTGACGGCGAAGAAAAGGAAATGGACGTATTCTTCTGCTAATCTGAAAGAACATATATTGTAAATTTTAAGGACACGGTAAATTTTGCCGTGTCCTTTTTTTAGTCCGTTATAATTTTAGTGCGCTAAACCATAATTTAATGCGGAATGCGTAATTCGGAATGTGGAATTAATGGTCGCTGCGCTCCGGATTTGTAATAGTGCGTGTTGTTCGGAAATGTTTGTTTGCTAAACTAATTTTTGATATATCGGAAACGTTTCGGGACGTGTAGGAACCCGTCCCCTACAAAATTAAATTCAAACGTTACCTGTATATCAATTTAAAATTCGGGCAACCGTTTTATCCATTCAATCCGATTTTTCCACTCAATTTGCCTGCAGGGGCACCCTGCCGAATTGCGTGTCAAGGCACTCGACTTCGTCGAGGATTTTCATTGCAACATCAGTCTTGCTCATAAGCGGCAATTCTGTTTTTCCGTCCTTTTTTATAAGCGTTACAACGTTTGTGTCGGTGCAGAAGCCTGCGCCCTCGGTTTTGAGGCTGTTTGCGACAATCATATCCACATTCTTTGACTCAAGCTTTTTAACTGCGTTTTCAATCAGGTTTTCCGTTTCCATCGCAAATCCGCAGATGAACTGATTTTCACGTCTGCTCTGACCGAGCTCCTTTAAAATATCCTTTGTGCGCCTGAGCTCTATGCGCATATCGCCGTCCTGCTTTTTGATTTTTTCACTGCTTGCCGCAACGGGCGTGTAGTCGGCAACTGCCGCAGATTTTATGATTATATCGGCTTCGTCTTTGTACTTCATCACCGCATTGTGCATATCCTCTGCGCTGACAACAGGCACAAGCTCGGCAAACAGCGGCGGCTCAAGGCTGACAGGTCCCGAAACAAGAATCACCCTTGCACCACGCAGGCTTGCACATCTTGCAATTGCGTAGCCCATTTTGCCTGTTGAGTGGTTGCTGATAAAGCGCACGGGGTCAATTGCTTCACGAGTAGGTCCAGCCGTAACGAGGACGGTTTTGCCCGACAAGTCCTTTTCATATGCGATTTCACGCAGAATATATTCAAGCAGAATTTTCTCATCGGGGAGCTTGCCCGAGCCCGTTGTGCCGCAGGCAAGGTAACCTGTTGCCGGCTCGATAATTTCCATTCCGTAACCTTTCAGCTTTTTGATGTTATCCTGAACAATCGGGTTTTCGTACATATTCGTGTTCATTGCAGGCGCAAGAATTTTCTTCTTTTTGCAAGCCATAAAGGTCGTTGTCAGCATATCGTCGGCAATTCCGTTTGCAATTTTGCCGATTACGTTGGCGCTTGCAGGCGCAACCATAAACACGTCGGCAAGCTCGGCAAGGGCAATATGCTCAACCTTGAATTTGAAGTTGCGGTCAAAGGTATCGACAATGCACTTGTTGCCCGTAAGGCTTTCGAAGGTTATCGGATTTATAAAGTTCGTTGCGTTCTGCGTCATAATCACGTTCACGTCTGCGTGAAGCTTGACGAGTGCGCTTGCAAGATTGGCAATTTTGTAAGCCGCAATTCCGCCTGTAACTCCGAGCAGAACGGTTTTTCCTTTCAGCATTTATCTCATCTTCCTCTCTGTATAATGCAGAATTGATTATATCTTCATTAAGTGTAGGGAACAGTCTTGACTGTTCCGAATCCAATAGAAGTATGCTTGCAGTCAAACGGAACGGTCAAGACCGTTCCCTACAAAAGTATATAATTAAAGTAAATTATATAAAATCTTTAGTGAGCAAGCCGTGCTTTTCATAACGTGAAATGCTTGCAATATGATTATCCTCATCGGTGAAAACAACATACGGCTTGTGCTCCTTTGCCTCCTGCTCGCTTAACTGAGCATACGCCATAATTATAACGTGGTCGCCGACTGCTACCTGTCTTGCCGCCGCACCGTTAAGGCAAATCATTCCCGAGCCTTTTTCGCCTGCGATTGTGTAGGTTTCAAACCTGTTTCCGTTCTCAACGTCAACAATCTGCACCATCTCATATTCTAAAATTCCTGCGGCTTCCAAAAGCTCGCTGTCAATCGTGATACTGCCCACATAATTCAAATCCGCCTGCTTTACTACTGCACGGTGGATTTTTCCTTTCAGCATTGTAAGAGTCATAAAATCGCTCCCTTACTCGATAATAAAGTTGTCAATAAGTCTTGTCTTTCCGATGTAAACCGCAATTGCAACAAGCACGGATTTTCCGATTCTGTCAACGGGAGTAATCGTGTCAAAGTCAACAACATCAACATAGTCGATTTTTGCAAACGGCTCGGTATTTATGCTGTCGGTAATTGCCTTGATTACGGCTTTTGCGTCGGTTTCGCCGTTTTCAATCAGCTTTCTGCCGAGTTTCAGACTGCGGCTTAAAATCAGAGCCGCTTTTCTCTCATCAGGATTTAAGTAGGTGTTGCGTGAGCTTTTTGCAAGTCCGTCAGCCTCACGCACAATCGGACAGCCGACAATTTCGGTGTCAACATTCAGGTCCTTTACCATTCTCTTGATAACCGCAAGCTGTTGAGCGTCCTTCTGACCGAAGTACGCTCTGTCGGGCTTTACGATATTGAATAATTTAAGCACAACGGTCTGAACACCTCTGAAATGAATTGGACGTGACTTTCCGCAAAGCTCGGTTGTCAAGCCGTTCATATCAACATAGGAGCAGAAACCGTCTGCGTACATCTCCTCGGGTTCGGGGTGGAAAATCAAATCAACTCCCACGCTCTCGCAGAGTGCCGAGTCCTTTTCAAAATCTCTGGGATAGCTTTCCAAATCCTCGTTCGGTCCGAACTGCATAGGATTTACAAAAACGCTGACAACAACCTTGTCGTTGTTTGCTCTTGCGGCCTGCATAAGGCTCTTGTGTCCCTCGTGCAGATAACCCATTGTGGGAACAAAGCCGACTGTAAGTCCCTCTCTTTTCCAGGCGTTCACACGCTCTCTTACATCTTTTATTGTATAGCAAATATCCATAATTCTACCTCTGTTTTTATTTATTTTTCCTTGTGAGCGACGAGGGCGTCGCTCGCTACAATTGTAAAAACACAAATTTATTTTAAACCAAAATCAATACAAATTCTCTATAATATCATCGTCAATCTTAAAGGTGTGCTCCTCGCTCGGGAACGCACCCGACTTTACTTCACTGATATATTGCTTAAATGCGTCCTTCATAACACTTCCGATTTGCGCATACTGCTTTACAAACTTCGGCTTGAAGTCGGAGTACATTGCAAGCATATCCTGATAAACGAGCACCTGTCCGTCGCAACCTGCGCCTGCGCCGATTCCGATTGTGGGAATCGAAATGCTCTCGGAAATTTTCTTTGCAAGCTTTGCGGGAACGCACTCGAGCACTACGGCAAATGCGCCTGCTTCTTCAACGGCTCTTGCCTCGTCAAGCAACCTTTGTGCTTCTTGCTTACCTTTACCCTGCACCTTGAATCCGCCGAAAGCGTTGATTGACTGCGGAGTAAGTCCGATATGCGCACAAACGGGGATTGAGGCTTTTACAATCGCCTTTATGTGCTCGCAGAACTCAATTCCGCCCTCGAGCTTTACAGCCTGAGCCTTTCCCTCTTTTACAAGCCTGCCTGCGTTCACGACAGCGTCATAAACCGATGTCTGGTACGACATAAACGGCATATCGGTAATTACGAGCGCATTTTTTGCGCCCCTTGCAACTGCTGAGCTGTGGTGAATCATATCCTCCATTGTGACCGACAGCGTATCGTCATAGCCGAGCACGACCATTCCGAGCGAGTCGCCGACGAGGATAGAGTCAACGCCCGACTCGTCAAGCAGTTTTGCGGTTGTATAATCATAGGCGGTAAGCATAGTCAACTTTTCGCCGTTTTTCTTTGACTCCTTAAAAGTAACCGATGTATTTTTCATAATAATCCCTTTCAAATAACATAAAACAAATCCTGTTGATTTATTGTTTACGATAAATCTAAAAATTCAGACATTTCACCGTAATCTCTGTCCTCGTTCTTCGCCTTTGCAAGCTTTACAAGCCGTTTTGCAAGCAGAATGTAAATCTGCCTGTCCTCACCTTGCAAGCTGTCAATGTGCTTTTTAACAGTTTGCAAATCGTTACGCTCAACTGGTCCCGTCAGAGCGTTTACGCACCCGTTTTCAAGAACGCTTTTAACATTCCCCGAAACAAGATTCTGCGTTGCCTTAACAGCGTCATCTCGTGAAAAACCGCATTGTTCAAGCAGTGAGTAACCCATATCAAGCAAAGCGACAATCTCGTTACTCAGCACGCTTGCGGCGGTGTGATAGAGCGTCTTTTTGCTCTTATCAATCCTGCATACGGTGTTGCCCAGACTTTCAAAAAGGCTTTTCATAGCCGAAACAGCCGTTTCATCTCCCTCAACAGCAAAAAAAGTATTTGCCGGAATTCTGTAGGACGTCAATTTGTCGCTGAACGCAAGCATAGGGTGGATTGAGCAAACGCTTGCCCCCGTGCTTTGTGAATCGGTAAATACATCAGATGATAATGCACCACTAAAATGGCATACTATTTTATTGTTTACTTTGCAGTCAACGGACATATTATTTTTAATGCAATCCCACACACTGCCGATTATATTGTCGGGCGTTGTGATAAAGAGGGTATCGCTTACTTTTACAAGCTCTTCCAAATCGGAAAAGCAGTCCGTTTGAGTAAATTGCGCCGCAAAAGCGGCATTGTCGGAGTTTATGTCATAAAACCCCGAAATCTGAATATTGTTGTCTTTGAGGTACCTGCCGACTGAAACGCCGACCTTGCCTGCGCCGATAATTCCAATATTCATGCTATCACCTCGATTCATATTGCAGTGATAACATCTCATCTGATACAGCTTCACATTGTGAATACCGTTCATAATTAATATATCACAAATATCGGAATAATTCAATATTTGCGTCATTATTCCTGCAAACTTTACATTTACAATTTTCCCTGTCGGTGGTAAAATATTAGCAAAGTGAAAAGAGGTAAGACGTTTTATGGAAAAAAGTCGAATTGACAGGCAGTTTGAATTTTTACTTGAGGCTGACAAAGAGAAGTTTATTCAGCGAAAAACGCTGAAAAGCGACGGAAAAACCTTTGAAAATGACGCAGAACACGCATGGCATATGGCGATTATGTGCCTTTTGCTGGGCGAATATTCAAACGAAGAAATAGATTTGCTCAAAACAATTTCGATGATACTCATTCACGACGTTGTTGAAATTGACGCAGGCGACACCTACGCTTACGACGACGAGAGCAAAAAGTCACAGCGTGAGCGTGAGCTGAAAGCGGCTGACCGACTTTTCGGACTTCTGCCCGATGACCAAGGCAAAAAATTCAGAGCACTCTGGGAGGAATTCGAGGAGGGCAAAACCGCTGAAGCAAAGTTTGCCCACACAATGGACAACGTTCAGCCTGCTATGCTCAATAACTCAACCGACGGCAAAATGTGGGCAAAAAACGGTATAAAACTCAGTCAGATTCTTGAAAGAAACAAAAACACAGCCGACGGCTCGAAAACGCTCTGGGATTATTCATACAGAAATTTCATAAATCCGAATGTTAAAAAGGGCAGAATAGAAAGCGATTAATTTTCATTGCTCTGGCGGATTTTCATTTTCTGCCAGCTTACAAAGCCGTAAATATCGTTTATAAAAAATATTGCAAAGCAGATAATCACGGGAATATAGGAAGTGTTTTCCATTGACGCAAGTATCCACAGCACAATCAGAACAAGGTCGTTTACGGCATATGCAACAGCATACACAGGACTGCGCATAAGTGCCAGATATGACGCCGAAAAGCTTGTAGTAATTGAAAAGGTGCTGAAAAACAGATTCGGAGTGTCAAATGCTTTCAGAATAAAGCCGAACACAACTGTTGCAACAATTGTCAGAACAATAAGCATAATTCTTTGTCTTGCATTAAGACTCCTTACACTTACCTCGGAGCTTTCTTTGTAGGGATTTTTGTACCAGCTTACTGCCGACATAAGCGCAATCGGCGCAGTCATTCCGAGGTATGTTATCATCTCGCCGTAGTAGCAGTATTGCAGTGAAATAATCGAATAAACCAAACCAAACACTACCATAAGCGCCTGTCCGATTACATAACCTTTTGCAATAAAAATCAATGACGTAACTCCTATAACAGACGCTATGAGCGTGAGCGGATTGAGATTTTCCGAAAGCAGGGATGAGACTGTCACGGCGACAACCGAAAACAGCCAAAGACAAAGTTCAAATTTCGAAAGGCTCTTAAAAAGATTTTTAATGTATCCCATTTATACCTCCAAAAAAATAAGCACCCGACATATATATCTTCTAAGACCTAACGATATATACACGAATGCGTAACGCTTCCTACCCGGTGGCAGTAAATTTTGAATTTTCTACATTCTATCACAACAAAAATATAAAGTCAAGCACTTGTATATCGTTTCAAGTTTGATATAATAATAAGTAATAAAAATACAAAAGGAGGCGTTTATATGAAATACGTATGCAATGTATGCGGTTGGGAATACGACGAAGCTGTCGGCGATCCCGACAACGGAATTGCACCCGGCACAAAGTTTGAGGATTTACCCGAAGATTTTGTATGCCCTCTCTGCGGAGTAGGCAAGGACGATTTTTCACAGGCTGAATAATCAGGTAAAATCGCCTTATACTAATTCCTGATAGAAAGCAGACTTATATTTGCGAAAATTAGACCGCAAAGATTGTCTGCTTTTTATTAGGTATTAGTATTAAAGCACGATAAAACGCTATGACGTTTGTAAAAGCGTCATAGCGTTTTTTGTCGATATCCGAAGTAAGCTAAACCAGAATTTTTTAGTCCGTTATAAAAGTCGGATATGATATAAAACTCGGTATCTCGGGAGTCATACATTTTTCTGATTCTTAGGCAAGATA
>CACXFS010000075.1 GCA_902766885.1 uncultured Ruminococcus sp.
CTTTTTTATCTGCCGCTCAGCTTTGCTATACCTTCTTTTCTCTTTGTCAACTTGTAATTTGCCTATTGACTTTTCTTAGCAGGTTTCAATCAGATTTTAACAGCCACCTGCAAATGGCTATGTAACCCAACCGAGGTTATAACCCTGGTTGAGTTTGAAAGGAGTATATGAAAGAAATCCAAAAAGATTTTTTAATCATATTTTTGACAGTATTTTATCTCAGCACCCCTGTCAGGGATTTCACTAAGTAACGGACTGCTTATCCGTATCATAGGAGTTTCACCTCTGCCGGGTTCTCCGCCAGCCCCGTAGGGAAGTATCATTGTCCTCCTGACTGTCATCGCCGTATAGGTAGCAACCCTATACTCATATCGGGAGTTCTCGCTGTTCCTCCTTTGCGGAAGGTCAAGGCGTACCCGATAAGGTAGCTCGTCATCAGGATTAAAGTCTTAGTGAAAGACTATTCAATTTTCAAGGTTCCGGAAGCGGTGTCTTTCCGCTCACGGAAATCAACCCCTTCACCTATATGGAAAAAAACAGGCGAAAGTAAACCTCTTTTTTTGAAAAAAGCTAAATTTTTTTCAAAATAATTTTATCCACGAAAAAACCGCCTGCTTCAACTCGAAATTGAAACAGACGGCTCTGCACTTCTATTTATTTGTATATTACTCTAAGTTTCTTAATTTTGGCTCTGTTGAACTTGATTAACAGGTCATCAACTCCATCGGTGTATTTTCCTTGTTCAGTGAGCCTTTTTTTCAAAGCAATCAATGATTTTATAATATGTATGTACTCGTCATTCGTCAGATACAAGTGATATTTTCTGCTTCTCATACTGTAGTTTCCTCCATTCGTTAAACTGTTTTCTTATTATCTGTATATCCTTATCCTCATCAGAACAGATGAAGATATGCACCCCCATCAGTGACTTTTTAACCTTGAAGGCATATTCGCTCTCGCTCTCTTTAGCCTGTCGTAGTACCTTTAATAGCTTGATACCTCGTTTTGCGCATAAATACTGTTTGAGGGACTCTCTCATATCAGAGGTGACCTCAGTTTCTACCGCTATTTTTTCATCGGGTATATATGCTTCAAGAGGAATGCCGATAATCTTATCGGTGGAAAGCTGAACGCTCAAGCCTTCTCTTTTAATATAGTATAAGAGAGCCAATTTAGGAAATATGCGCTGATAATCGCTCTCACATACCTTACAGCCACAACCATCTATTGTCTTTTCGGCTATCCTTGCCTTGTATGTATGACCAAAACTGCATCTCCACCAAACACTTTGCCTAGAGCTTCTTGAAAACATATATGGTGTATGTTTGCCGTTCAACCCGTAATCCCACTCTTTTATCAGATGAGGGTCAGTTGTACCGATATCGTTAAATCCTCTCAGAACCGCTCTGTCGGCACACACGGGACAAGTCAAGCCGTTTACCCTCGAATGAATTACCGCCCTATACTCATTACCGCACTTACGGCAATGCCACCACACATTTTTCCGCGATTTTTCGTTGACCGTATCGGGTGAAAAGTTATTATTCTCAGACCACTCCGCCGCAAGCTGAGGATAGCGCGTTGCAAGGTCATTGAAGCCCCTTAAAAGCGTTATACCGCTGCAATATGGGCATTTACTGCCTGCCGAGCGTGATGAAATCAAGGTGTTCCATTCGTGCCCGTTCTTACATTTCCACCAAACCTTACGATTTGCGAATACTGATACCTTATCAGGCGTGAGAGGTAGATTTCTGTCTGACCACTCACCGGCTATTTCAGGCAAAAGTGAAGCAAGGTCATTAAATCCTGATAATACAGCTCTGTGCGAGCAATATGGACACCCGGAGCCTTGCACTCTGTTTTTTACCGTTGCTTTCCATTCGTGTCCTAAGCTGTCTATCCATAATACCTTTTTATTTGAGCCTGTTGTAACCTCGTTTGGCTTCAAGGTGTTTTTAGGCGACCATTCCTTTGCGAGTTCAGGCTTTAAGGTTTCAAGGTCGTTTATGCCTTGAACAACCTTCTTACCTGCACAAATAGGGCAATTCTCGCCTGATGAACGACTTTTAGGACTTGCCTGCCATTCATGTCCGCATTTGCCTTGCCACCAAAACAGCTTGTTAGAGCCAAAAGAAATCATATCAGGCGTTATATCATTTTTATCCGACCACTCTGTAATCAGTTCAGGATGGATTTTTGCAAAACTATTATCCATACAAATCCCTCGTTTCTGAGATTAGTATAGATGAAATCACACATTTATTGTAGTTTACGATTGCCCATAAACAAAAAAGACCTTGACGGAGTGTTAGTCCATCAAGGTCGAAACTTTAAGAATTATGCGATTTTTTATGCTGTGCAGTTTTTCTGCATCGATTGGCGTAAGCGTGGCGTAAGGCGTAAGATTTCAGCCTTAAAAACGTCAAGAAACCGCATAGATAAGCCATTCTTTGAGTGTTACTTTTCGAGTGTTTTCATTGTCGGGAACAGGAGAACGTCACGGATTGCGGCGGAGTCGGTGAGCAGCATTGTCATTCTGTCTATACCAAAGCCTATGCCGCCTGTCGGAGGCATACCGATTTCTAGTGCATTGAGGAAGTCCTCATCAGTTGTGTTAGCCTCCTCATCGCCCTGTGCAAGCTGTTCTTCCTGAGCCTTAAAACGCTCTCTCTGGTCAATCGGGTCGTTAAGCTCCGAGTAAGCGTTTGCCATTTCCCAGCCGTTCATAAAGAACTCAAAACGCTCTACATACTCCGGATTGTCGGGCTTTTTCTTTGTGAGCGGTGAAATTTCAATCGGGTGGTCCATTACAAATGTGGGCTGAATCATATGCTCCTCGGCAAATTCTTCGAAAAACAGATTTAGAATGTCGCCCTTCTTGTGTCTGTCCTCAAACTCAACGCCCTTTTCCTTGGCAACAGCCTTTGCTTCCTCGTCGGAGTGGATTTCATTGAAGTCAACGCCCGAATACTTTTTGACTGCGTCAAGCATTGTAATTCTTTCAAAAGGCTTGCCTAAGTCCATTTCAACGCCGTTATATGTGATTTTGGTTGTACCGAGAACCTCCTGCGCAACATGACGATAGAGATTTTCGGTCAAGTCCATCATGCCGTTATAGTCGGTGTAAGCCTGATAAAGCTCCATAAGGGTAAATTCCGGGTTGTGTCTTGTGTCTACACCCTCGTTGCGGAATACTCTGCCGATTTCATAAACCTTTTCAAGTCCGCCTACAATAAGGCGTTTTAAATAAAGCTCAAGCGAAATACGAAGCTTTAAGTCCTCGTCAAGCGCATTGAAGTGAGTTTCAAAAGGACGAGCCGACGCACCGCCTGCATTCGAAACGAGCATAGGAGTTTCAACCTCCATAAAGCCCTGCGAATCAAGGTATCTGCGGATACTGCTGATGATTTTTGAACGTTTTACAAATGTGTCCTTAACCTCGGGGTTCATAATCAAATCAACATAACGCTGACGGTAACGGAGGTCTGTGTTTGTAAGTCCGTGATACTTTTCCGGGAGCGGCTTGAGCGACTTTGAAAGAAGTCTTACCTCTTTTGCGTGAACAGAAATTTCACCCATCTGAGTTTTGAAAACAAATCCCTTTACCTCAACAATATCGCCAATATCCCACTTTTTTAGAAAGCCGTATTCTTCTTCGCCCAAATCGTCGAACTTTGCAAAAATCTGAATTTTGCCGCTGCGGTCATGCAAGTCCATAAAAGAAACCTTGCCCTTGCCACGCTTTGAAAGCAGTCTGCCTGCAACGCAGACGTCTTTGTTTTCGTATTCTTCAAAATTATTCTTTATTGTTTCGGTAAGTGTATCACGGTCACTCGTCGTAATTACAAACGGGTCTCTGCCTGCCTCTCTGAGTGCGTCAAGCTTTTCGTACCTTACCTTGATTACATCGCTTGTATTAGCCTGCTGGGGCTTCTGACTCATATTAACATTCCCTTCACTTGCAAATCAAACGGAAAAAGACAAATAAATTACGCTTGATTTAATTCTTATTTAGAAATTTCAATAATCTTGATTGCCTGAACTCCGCCGGGAGTTTCAACCTCAACAACGTCGCCTACGCTCTTATCCATAAGTGCTTTGCCGATTGGTGATTCGTCAGAGATTTTGCCCTCTCTGGGGTTGGTTTCGTTTGAACCGGAGCCGACAATCTTATACTTACACTGTTTGCCTGTTTTAATCATTTCA
Source organism: uncultured Ruminococcus sp. (assembly GCA_902766885.1). Taxonomy (GTDB): domain Bacteria; phylum Bacillota; class Clostridia; order Oscillospirales; family Acutalibacteraceae; genus Ruminococcoides. Next base: position 4,207 of record CACXFS010000075.1, read on the forward strand.
ATAGTTACAACAGATGTGAGATGAACGTGCTCGTTTGAAGTGTTCGACTCATCAATAATTACGGCAGTCTTAAGAATAGCCTCGATAGTTGCAATTCTTGCCTCCATAATTGCCTGTTCATTTTTAGCGTCGTCATATTCACTGTTCTCGGACAAGTCACCGTATGAACGAGCTACTTTGATTTTTTCTGCAATTTCCTTACGTTTTACGTTTTGTAATTCCGCGAGTTCCTCTTCAAGATTTTTAAGACCTTCCGCAGTAAGCATTGTAGGTTTAGCTGCCATTTTTATATCGTCCTTTCATATTAGGAATTAATGTGCATAAAAAACTGCATATAGATTTATTATATTCTTTTTGATACTTATTGTCAAGCAAAACGGTTAAGATATGCACAAAGTGATTTTACCGTTTGTGAGGAGGAGTAATTTCGACAAAGCAAAGGCACAATTGAGCCAAGCTCATACTGCGAAGCGAGCGTATAGAGTGCAGAGCAAAAGTATTCTTCATCAAAATCCTTTGGCTTTAGCAGGTCAAAACCGTTTGGCATTCTAAGGTGATATTTATAATACACAAGTCCGCTTGAAGGTACTTTAGGACATCCTGTAGTCAGCACAAGCGCTTCCTGCTTGAGCGGTAGTTTTTCTTCAATTACGCAAGGTGCAATCACAAATATGCAGTCGTATAGTTCGGAAATATTTCTCGTGACAAATGCGGAAGCGCCCAGTTCGTCCATTGCCCTTTCAAGCTCGTACTGATAGGAGTTTAAATCGTTTGTGACAACCTTAACATCCGAACAATGTTTCAGAATGTGAAACAAAATATCGTGAGAGTCCCCGTCGGGGTCATAAATTCCTACTTTAAGCATTTCGGGACGAACGCACCCTTCAATTGCACTCAAAGCCATATTGGTACAAAGGCGCTGTGAAAATGCGTTAGAAGAAAAGCGCCTGTAGCCGCAGTTCTCGGGAAATTTCAGAGTCGGAGAACATACCAGATGATTGCGTTGTGCACCGATTATGCAGTCGATTTTGTCGAGCCTTATTTTTTCGCTGTAACTTGTATATGTAACCTGCTTTACGCTGACGCCTCTCGCCTTTTTTATTTCAACCTCAACCTTGTCATTTTTTATCAGATAAAACAGCTTTTTAATTCCCTTAGGTTTTTCGGGAAGGTTTAAAGAAAGTGTTGTAATCAAAAAAATACCCCCGCATAAATACTTAATAAAGTATATGCGGGGGTGATATTTTTAATTAACGCATTTGAAATTAAAATTCCGACATGGGGTCGTATTTTACTCCGTTATACTGGCACTCAAAATGGAGATGAGGTCCTGTGGAGTTACCTGTTGAACCGGAATAACCGATTGTCTGTCCCTTGGTAACGGTCTGACCTGTGCTGACAATTGCGTTTGTAAGGTGACCGTAAATAGTGAGCTTACCGTTGCCGTGGTCAATGAAAACATAGTTTCCGTAACCGCCGCCGCAGCCGCAGCTTCCGTTCTTGCCCCAGTTATGAGGACAACTGTTATTTACTGCGATTACAGTACCGCTGTCTGCCGCTACGATAGTAGTGCCCATAGGTGTTCCGATATCAACACCGCCGTGGCTGTAGCCTCTGTCTTCTCCATATGGTGATGTGATTAAGTAAACTCCGGGTGCGGGCCATGTAAAGCCTGAGCCTGACGGAGGAGTAACCGACGGGGTATCGGGCTGTACGGGAGTAGATGAACCACCGTCTGAGCTTCCGTTGTCAGACGAACCGTTGTCGGAGCTTCCGCTGTTACCTGAATTGTTGTTTCCGCTCAACTGCGAAATCTTGTCCTGTTGGTCTTTATAATACGCTCTTATCTGACTTTCAAGTTCTTCACTTTGTGCAGCTGCATTTTCAAGCGCGCTCTTGGCATTATTATTTGATGTATAGAGATTGCGGAGAGTTTCCTCATTCTCCTCAAGGAGCTCGTTGAGCTCTGACTGGTCTTCTTCAAGAGAAGCCTCCTGCTTTTCAAGCTCGGACTTATCTTCTTCAAGAGCAGTTTTCTGCTCAGAAATTTTTTCAAGCTTTACGTTGATTCCGTCAATAAGTTCCTTATCGTAGCTAGAAAGAGTCTGAATAAGAGATACCTTGTCTATAAAATCAGAAAAGTCCTTTGCGCCGAAGATAATCTCAATATCGCTTGCGTTACCTGCCATATAGATTGTTCTTAAACGCTCGCAGAGAGTATCAAGCTGACCGTCGATATCCTCGTTAGCCTGATCAATATCCTTCTGCTTTTCCTCAATGCTGTCGTTGAGGTCACTGATAGATTCTCTTGTGAGAGCAATTTTGTCATCAAGAACTTCAATTTTGCTTACAAGAGCCTCATTGTACTTTTCTTTTTCGTCAATGTCTGACTGAGTTTTATCAAGAACATCCTGATATTCCTGATTTTTCTGTTCAAGCTCCTGAAGCTGCTGCTGCAAGGAATCAATGCTTTCTGCACCGACTGAAGTTGCCGAAAGTGCTGCGGGCATTGAAATAAGGCAGACGCTTAAAAGAGCACATAGAATCCTTTTAATTCTGTTCATTACATTTCTCCTTTCACGGATTACCAGCCGAGAATTTCATTACCTTCTTTTTTGAGATACTTGCGAATTGAAATAAAGCTGCCGAAGAAGCCGATTACTACACCTGCCACTACAAAAGCAACAGCAACATAGAGAATTACGCTTGAGAGAGGAATATATGTAAACGGAATCATCTTTGTGATTGCGTTCATAACAGCCTCATAGAGGAGTGCAATTCCTCCCGTTGAAACGGCGGCGGAAATAAATCCGATTACCATACCCTCAACGAGGAACGGCATACGAACAAACGAGTTCGTTGCACCTACCGACTTCATAATGCTGATTTCAAATCTTCTTGAATACATAGTTGCACGGATTGTATTTGCAATTATGAAAATCGAGATAATCATAAGTGCGGCAACAACGCCGATGCAGATTACATTTACAAGATTGCTGATGTCAGTAAGCTTTTTAGCAAGCTCTCTGTGGTCGTTGATACTGTCAACGCCATCAATTTTCAGAATATTGGCAACGGTTTCATCATAAAGCGATAAGTCGTCCATTACCACAATAAAGGCGTCAGGTAGAGGATTGCGGTCTTCAATTTTACTGAAAAGTTCCTCTCCCAGTTCTTCCTTATACTGTTTAAAAGCCTCATCTTTTGAATAAAAGGTAGCCGAGGCAACATTGCTTACCTTTTCAATGTCTTTTCCTATGTAAACAGCCTCAAGCTGTGATACATCTGACTTAATATAAACTGTCGTTTCGTTTGAATCGCCGACCGATTCAACGACCTGAGCAACATTGATTGAAAAAAGTGCCGCCGCACCCGTAAGAACAAGACAGCTTACAAGCACGCAAACAGAAGCGATACTCATTATTCGGTTGCTCCATACGTTTTTCAAGCCTTCCTTTGCCAGATAGCCAAAGCCTTTCATAACATTATCCTTTCAAACTGTATTTGTCCGAGCAAATCAGTCGGGCAGAACAACCGCATTATCCGGATACTGCGGAACATCTTCATAATCATCGTAACCGTCGTAATCATCAGAATAATGAACACCGACGCTTTTATCCTTTGTATCGCCGATAACCTTTCCGTGGTCAATTGTGATTACCCTCTGGTGAAACTCACGTACAAGCTCGTGCTCGTGGGTAACGACAAGAACAGTTGTACCCTTTGCGTTGATTTCATTGAGAAGCTCAATAATCTCGTGCGACATTTCGGGGTCAACGTTACCCGTAGGCTCGTCGGCAATAATGATTTCGGGATTATTAACAAGCGCTCTTGCAAGGCTTACACGCTGCTGCTCACCGCCCGAAAGCTCGCTGGGCTTGTCCTTCATCTTATTTTTCAAGCCGACAAGGTCGAGAACATAAGGCACTCTCTTTTTGATAGTTGAGGTACTCTCGCCTACTGCCCTCATTGCAAAAGCTACGTTATCAAAAACATTCATCTTTTCGATAAGTCTGAAATCCTGAAAAACTATGCCCATATGACGGCGAAGATAAGGCACTTCTCTGCGCTTCAGCTTTGAAGTTTTTTTGCCGTTTATTATAATTTCGCCCGAAGTGGGAGTTTCTTCATGCATAATCAGCTTCAGAAACGTACTCTTACCGGCACCCGAAGGGCCTACGATAAAAACAAACTCACCTTTATTGATATGTAAAGTTACATCGTAAAGCGCATGAGTACCGTTGGGGTACGTTTTAGATACATTTTCAAAATCAATCATAAATTCACCTTATTTGGGTTTTGTGCCGAAAAAGGCACTGACTGAACATCGTGATAACAGCAAGCAAGGGCGTATATAAATTTTATTTAATATACACCCCGACTTGTTAAAACGATTCAATAAAATTATCAATACTTTGTAGGACTTGCGTTAAGATATTTCTTAACCATCAAAGCTACCTTGAATACAATAGCGTCCTCAAATTCACGAAGGTCAAGACCCGTAAGTTTCTTAATTTTTTCAAGTCTGTAAACAAGAGTGTTACGGTGTACGAACAGCTTACGTGAGGTTTCGGAAACGTTGAGGTTGTTTTCGAAGAAACGCTGGATTGTAAAGAGAGTTTCCTGATCGAGGCTTTCGATTGAGCCGCGCTTGAAAACTTCTTTAAGGAACATTTCGCAAAGAGTTGTAGGAAGCTGATAGATAAGACGGGCTATACCGAGGTTGTCGTAGCTTACGATTGTACGCTCGGTGTCAAATACCTTTGCAACCTCAAGAGCAGATTGAGCCTCTTTAAATGAACGTGCAAGGTCCTTGATGCCTGTAACGGTTGTTCCGATACCGACAACGCAGTGAGTGTAGAACTCACTTGAAAGTGTATCGGAAATGGAACTTGCAAGCTTTTCAAGGTCACGGCTTTCTGTGTCGGGCTTGATTTCTTTTACAAGCGCAATTTCAGCCTCGTTGATATTGATGACAAAATCCTTTGACTTGTCGGGGAAAAGGTTCTGAATTATGTCATAAGCCGATACGTCTGTCTTAGAAACGATTTTGATAAGCAGACAAACACGGGAAACCTCGCTGTTGAAATGAAGTTCTCTTGCTTTAAGGTAAATGTCGCCGGGAAGAATGTTGTCGAGAATTACATTTTTAATAAAGTTGGAACGGTCGTACTTTTCGTCATAGTACTGCTTGATGCTTGCAAATGAAACAGAAAGAAGCTGTGCATATTTCTGTGCATATTCGTCCGTGCCCTGCACAAAAACAGCATAGTCATACTTTGCGTTACTGCCAAACGACTTGTATGTATAGCCGTTAATAACGAATGGAGCAGTTGAGCTAAGTGTTTCGGAGTTGATGCTTTCGTTAACTTCGCCGATATTTCCAAGCTCCGAGCACGCAATAACAACAGAAGTTTCATCAATAACGCCGATTGTTCTGTCAATTGCATCTTTCATCTGGTGGACAATACCCTGAAATAATCTGTTAGACATGATATTTACCTCTTTTTCTCCGCAATTTATAATGTATTATATTGTGACTGTAATTATTAAATAAAATACAATCTCTCTCATATACATATTACACAAAAACGAGAAAAAAATCAACCTCTATTTACAATTTTTCTTGAATTTTTTTATAGAGATTGCATAAGCAACAAAAAGTTACAATTTTGAAAACAAATTTAAACAATTTTTAATATTTTATTTTGTTTTTTACTATTTTAATACTAATTTGTGTTGACTGTGTGAATAAAGGGAAATTTTACTAATATTAAGTTCTTTGGTAATATATTTTCTCGGCTAAACGATAATTTTTTAGTCCGTTATAAAAGTCGGATATGATTTAAAACTCGGTATCTCGGGAGTCATAGATTTTTCTGATTCTTAGGCAAGA
>CACXFS010000076.1 GCA_902766885.1 uncultured Ruminococcus sp.
ACCCGAAGAAAATATTACTCCGCACCAAGCTCATGAGATAGCTATAGAGTTTGCCGAGAAAGCGTGGACAGGATATGAAGTTTTAGTTGCAACACATTGTGATGCACAGCATATTCATTCTCACTTTGTAATCAACTCAGTCAGTTTTGAAAACGGTAAAAAACTTCGGCAGAATCCAAATACACTCAAATCATTACGAGCCTTGAGTGATGGGATTTGCAGACAATATAACCTTTCAACTCTTGAGCCTTACAACAAGGATGGTATGAAAATCTCAACAAGAGAATACCGCACCGCAGTCAAAGGTCAGAGTTGGAAATTTAAATTAATGAATGACATAGACAAAGCTATGAACATAAGCGGAAGCAAGGAAGATTTCATAAACGCAATGTCAATTATGGGTTACTTCGTAATTTGGACAGACGACAGGAAATATATCACCTATCAATGTCCGAACAAAATGAAGTGCAGAGATATTAAACTGCACAACGATAAATATTTGAAAGGAAGCATGGAAAATGAATTCAGATACAGGCAAGAACAATATTTTGGAAAGTCTCAAACAGAGGAACAGCAACTCACTGACAGCGATAGAGTTACTATCGGGAGAAACGAAAGTAATTTCGATTCCGTCACAGGTGAGAGAGGAAGAACTCAATCTGTTGAGAACAGCAATAACATTTCAGCCGGAGCTGTACAATATGATTTCAAAAATCTCAACGGACGACCAGACGGTGGAGTATCTGGAGAGAATTCTGGAAATCAACAAAGACAATATGGAATCAATCTCACAGAATTGTCAGACGGAGATGAAGAAAGTTTCGCAACAGGCTCTGAAAGAAATCAGGACGGTGCAAACGCAGATGACCGAGTCTATCCAACAGGCTGGGAAGAGTCAAGAAGAATTTTTGAACAATACCTTGCAACAAGGTCAGGAGTTGGAATCGGCAATAGCGTCACAGGTGAAGAAGTCAACTATGCTGACAACCTTAAAATGGATAGCAATAACCATACTGTCCTCGGCGGTGTCAACTCTCTTGCTGAATCACTTTCTCGGATGATTTATGATGAATCGGAAGATGAAGAAGAACGCAGAAAGCGGATTACAGCCGAGCAAAATGGCAGTGATATTGGTACGGCAATAGGACTTGTTGCAGGAATATTTGCAGGTGCAATATCAAAAGAAGAAAATATTGAATACGAAGATGAAGAAATGGGATTTAATCTGAATATGTAGCTTCATCAGAACGGAGGTTTAATGAAAGATATTAATGATTTCAGAATTCCAAAGGAAGAAAATTATAACTCTGCGGTAGCCGGTCATCTGAAACGAAGCCGAATGGTTATTGTAGAAGATAACAAAATGATTTCACACAAAGATTACAGGATAAACGGAGTTACATACTCTGTAAACTCAATCTTCGATATGAATTCCAGTCGGACGGCAGAGGATAACTTGAAATATCTTATGATGCAGGAAATTGAAAAAGTGTCTTAATATTTGAAATTTGGTCTGGATATTCAAACCGCTTAGGAGTATGATTGCGTTGCAAATAAATTACTCTCAAGCGGTTTGATATAGACAAGGAGGACAAATGGATAATTTAATTACAACAGAAGAAAAAATCACTGCTCTCTATTGCAGACTCTCTCAGGAGGATGAGAAAGAGGGCGACAGCAACAGCATAGAAAATCAGAAGGCAATGCTTACGAAATATGCAATCGAAAACGGTTTCAGAAATATTGAGGTGTTTATTGATGACGGATATTCAGGAGTATTCTTTGACCGACCTGCATTTCAGGAAATACTGACTCTTATTGAGGAGAACAAGGTTGATACTTTGATTACAAAGGACTTATCAAGACTTGGCAGAAACTACATAAGCGTAGGTAATTATATCGAAATGGAGTTTCCGCACAGAGATGTTCGTTACATAGCCGTCAACGATAACTACGACAGTCAAGACATGAACAGTTCGTCAAATGAGCTTGCACCTTTCAAAAATCTGTTCAATGAATGGTTTGCACGAGATACAAGCAAAAAGATCAGGGCGGTTATCAAGTCTAAAGCGGAGCGAGGAGAACGCATTGGCTCTCATATTCCATACGGATACAAGAAAGATCCTGACAGAAAAGGGCATTTGATTATCAATGAAGAAACAGCTAAAAATGTGAAATTAATATTTCAGCTTTGTGCCTCAGGAATGGGACCGAGAAATATTGCAAAGGTTCTCGCCGAGAAGAAAATTCCAAGACCATCGGTGTACCGCTATGAAAATGACGGAGTTATCATTCAGAAAACCGATATTACAGATCGATACAGCTGGGCGACAAAGACCATTGTCGGTATGCTTGAAAATGAAGTGTACCTCGGGCATACGGTTAATTGTAAAACTACAACCTTGTCCTACAAGGATAGGAAAAAGAAAGCTGTTCCCATAGAAAATCAATTCAGATTTGAGAACACTCACGAAGCTATAATAGACAAAGAAACCTGGGATATTGTTCAGAGGGTTCGTGAGGGCAGAAAGAGAATTACAAAGTCAGGAAATATCAATAAATACAGCGGACTTCTCTACTGTGCAGATTGCGGAGCAAGGCTTACCTACAACAGCGGAAACAAGGCAAAGCCAAAAAGCTATTACTTTATGTGCAGTTCATATCGCAGACACAAGGATGGCGACTGTGTATTGCCACACCGCATCCGTGAGATTGTATTAGATGAAATTGTCAGGGAAGAAATCAATCAGGCAATTTATTATGCAGTCAATGAAAAGAACAAATTTGTTGAGTGCATCAGCAAAAGGAGTTTATCTGAAAGCCGAAAAAAGCTCAGTCAGAAGATAACCGAGCTTGATAGGTTGAGTAACCGCAAAAACGAGCTGAATGTAATATTCAGAAAGCTGTACGAGGATAACGCACTTGGTAAAATCCCCGATGACCAGTACAGACTTTTATCCGACAGCTATACTTCTGAACTGCACGAGCTAAAATCAAAGATACCCGAACTGCAAAATCAGATAAATACAATTAAAACTGAGGAAAGCAATGTTGACAGATTCATAGCTCTGGCAAACAAATACATCTACATTGAAGAACTGACACCCGAGATACTGAGAACCTTCGTAAGCAAAATCACCATACACGAAAATAGCAAAGAAAACCCCAGAGCAAAGTATGAGATTGACATATTCCTGACGCATATCGGAAAATTCTGGTGAAAATTCAATAGCAAAAATCACAGCAAAAAACAGAGCAGATAGCGAAAACTACCTGCTCTGAATCTTTTTATATAAAATATGTTCCTTATGGAAAGTCAGCTGATGCCGTCCCCTACGGCTGTAAAGGAAACGTTTGTATTACAGTCGCAGGGACACGGCGTGCCGTGTCAGTGTTTACTATCAAACGTAACCGATTATATCATTATTATAGTGACCAACAAAGATTTCCGTAGGGGACGGGTTCCCACACGTCCCATTCACAAAATAGCAATGCAATTTTGTGTGGACACGGCACGCCGTGTCCCTACGTCGACGTCGCTATAATCCTAACACTAAATTATAATTTATATTTAAAAGTCAAGCGCAGTCAAAAGACTGCGCTGTGAGCTGTATTCTGATTTACTGCTTTGGTGTTTCACTGTCCCAAAGTTCTTTTATTGCAGTTACGTTGCCTGCAAGGCTCTGAATGTCTGACGGAATGATGATTTTTGTTGCCTTGCCGTCAGCAGCCTTTGCAAATGCTTCAAGTGACTTAAGCTGAATTATGCGTTCTGTGGGAGCTGCCTCGTTTAACATTCGAAGTGCGTCTGCGTTAGCCTTCTGTACTGTGAGAATAGCCTCAGCTTCACCCTGTGCCTCACGGATTTTCTGTTCCTTAACAGCGTCTGCCTTTAGGATTGCAGACTCTTTCATACCCTCGGCAACGAGAATCTGACTGCGCTTTTCACCCTCTGCATCGAGTATTCTTGCACGGCGCTCACGCTCTGCCTTCATCTGCTTTTCCATTGCGTCCTGAATTTCTCGGGGCGGAAGAATGTTTTTAAGCTCAACACGAATAACCTTGATACCCCATGCGTCTGTTGCTTCGTCAAGGATAATTCTGATTTTATCGTTGATTGTATCACGGGAGGTAAGCGTATTATCAAGCTCCAAGTCACCTATGATATTACGCAGAGTTGTTGCAGTTAAGTTTTCGATTGCGCTTAACGGGCGCTCAACGCCGTAGCAGTAGAGCTTCGGGTCTGTGATTTCAAAATACACTACCGTATCAATCTGCATTGTTACGTTATCTCTTGTGATTACAGGCTGGGGCGGAAAATCAACAACCTGCTCCTTGAGTGAAACCTTTTTTGAGATTTTGTCAAGGAACGGGATTTTTACGTGAAGTCCTGTGTCCCATGTAGCGTAGTAAGTGCCGAGTCTTTCGATTACATAAGCGTGAGCCTGCGGTACGATTTTGATGTTGCATACAACAATAAGCAACACAATTAAAATAATAATTCCTAAAATAATTAGTCCTACCATAATTTTCTCCTCAAATTTATTCTACAGGTTCAACAAGGAGCTTTACACCCTCAATTGCAAGAACCTTGATTTTGCTGTCTTTGGCAATCGGCGCACTCTGTGACTTTGCAGTCCAGATTTCACCCTCAACCTTAACCTGTCCAACCTTTTGAACGTCCTCAATATCAGAAATGACAATTCCGATTTTACCGATTAGTCTGTCGGCATTCGTGCTTGTTTTGCCCTTTTTCTGCCTGATTTTATTTACAAGCGGTCTTGTAACGACCAGAGCAATAAGCGAAACAACAAGAAATACTGCCGACTGAATCGGAACTGAATCTGTAAAAATTGAAGTAATTGCAGCGCAAACCGAGCCAAGCACAAACCATATTGACACAAGCTGAGATGTAAACGCTTCGCATACAGCCATTAATACTGCAAAACCTATCCATATGAAAGGCATATATTGTTCCATAAGATTACTCCTTTCTTGCTATAATTCTATCATAACAAACACGGATAGTCAAATTATTTGAATAAAAATATACACTTTTAATTTATTATATGTTATAATTAAAGTAAATATTAAAATACAGGTGATTATATGGCTTTTGATACATTTGACGAGGGCGTAACTTTAGGCGGTGTAAGAAGTAAAAATGAAATCAGAATCCTTATCTGCTATCTTTTAAGCTGCGTTAAAGAAAATATGGATAAAGAGCTTGTTGTTCAGGCAATTACAATTGATGAGCTTGCAAATTATTTTGAAGTAAGCGCCGCTTTTGACGATCTAATTAAAAACGGCAACATTAAAGAAAGTGAAATTGTTGACGGGATTCAGACGTACGAGCTTACCGAAAACGGAAAAATGATTGCAAATCAGCTTGAAAGCGTACTCTCCTATACCGTTAAAGAAAAGGTGTATGTAAGAGCAATACAGTTGCTCGGTGAAAAGAAAAAGCAACGTGAAAACTCGGTTGATATCAAGAAAACCGAAAACGGCTTTGACGTTATCTGCAAAATTTCGGGCGGAGATATGGATTTGCTTTCCTTTACGCTATACGCACCTACCTATGAACAAGCTATGGTTATGAAAAAGAACTTTTTTGACAGTCCGTCAACTGTTTATAAGGTTATGCTTGCGCTTATGACAAAGGACAAGGAGAATGTCGGCGAGGCTCTTGAAGAACTTTACGGTGTTTTATAAAACTAAAAGAACAAATTGAGTGAGAGCAGTAATGTTACCCCCGGTACTCCGCCTGCGACCGACACGATAATTGAAAGCAGGCTTATGGGCAGAAAAACGCCTGTCAAACCTGAGGTAAGATTTACCGCTGTCAGTGTTGCCGCACCGACAAGCATTGATAAGAGCGACCTTTTAAGAGGGTGCTTGCTTTTTGATATGTAATGGATTATTGCAAAAATCAGAAAAATTGACACGAAAACGATTGCTAATCCCCACAGCGGCATAATAACATCTCCAAAATAAAATAGACCGCCGGACATACATCCGACGGTCTATAATTATGTCTGAAAATCAAAAATTATTACTTACTTGAGTACTCCGAAATAGGAAAGTACGTTAAGTGCAATTACAAAGAGTACAAATACTGCAGCAAATACCTTTGTCCAACGGGAAAGAAACGCATCAATTGAACGAGCCTTGTTCTTTGAAAAATAAGAGTCAGCCGCACCTGTTACAACACCAAGACCCTGCTGGTTGCCTTCCTGAAGAATAATTACAACGATGATTGCTATTGAAACGATGCCGAGAATAACACCGAGAACAATACCTAAAACGCCCATTTTTCATCTTCCTTTCATTAAAATGATATAATACACGATAATCTGCATTAATTAACTATTATATAGTATCACATAAATATTATTTTTGCAAGGGAAATTTTATATTTTTCAATATATGTTTTTCAATATTTCTGTAACTAAACGCTTTACAGCAGTGAAAGCTGTTCATCAGACGTATCTTCGTTTGACGGCAACGCTCCCAGAGCAGGCATAGAGCGTGTTCTGTAACGCTGCGGTTTTGCAAATGTTCCCTCTTTGTATTCGGAAATCTCAAAGAGTCTGTGACCTTTTTTAAGTTTCATAACAGCTACGCCCTGAGTTGAACGTGTTGTCTTGAGCGACAAAGCACCTGTGTGGACAAGCAACATTCTGCCTGATGACGCTTTAAACAGTACTTCCCTGTCATCTTCAAGGAACAACATTCCCGTAAGCGGTGACTTGTCGGAATATGCTCCCGTCAGCTTTTTGCGGTTCGTCTTTGTGGCATACGATTCAAGGGGTACTTTTGCCGCCTTACCGTTTTCAAAGGCAAAAAGCAATATTCCCTTATAATCCTTCGTCGCAACCATAAATACAGCGTTTTCGCCTTCGTCCATCGAAAGCTTTGCGGCTACATAGTCGCCGAGAACGCTCGCCTTTGTATCGGTAAAGTCAGAGGCTTTTGCCTTGTAGACCTGACATTTGTCTGTAAAAAACAGCAAGTCGCAGTTGTTTGAAAACTCAATTTCCTGCATAATCTCATCGCCGTCTTTAAGCTTGTGCGCTCCGCTCATTCGCAGCGACTGGGGAGTAATCTTTTTGAAGTAGCCTTCCTTTGTAAAGAAGAATGTTACGGGATAATCCGGAATTTCCTCAACTTCCTCCTCATACTTTGCGTTGTCCTCGTAAATTATGATACTCTTTCGGGGCTGACCGTACTTTTCGGCTATCGCTTTAAGTTCCTTAACGATTATCGTCTTGATTCTCGCCTTGCTCTTAAGAATTTCGTCAAGCTCGGCAATTTCCTTTTCAAGCTCCTCAATATCCTTTGTGCGCTTTAAAATGTACTCTCGGTTGAGGTGACGGAGCTTGATTTCTGCAACGTATTCAGCCTGAATTTTGTCGATTCCGAAGCCAATCATAAGGTTTGGCACAACCTCGACTTCCTCGTCGGTTTCACGGATGATTTTAATTGCCTTGTCAATATCAAGCAGGATTTTTTCAAGTCCCTTTAAAAGGTGGAGCTTGTCTGCTTTTTTGTTGCGGTCAAAATATGTTCTGCGCCTTACGCACTCAATTCTGAATGCTATCCATTCCTCTAAAAGTGCCTTTACGCCAAGAACCATAGGCACTCCGCCGATAAGAACGTTGAAGTTGCAGGCATAGGAATCTTCAAGCGTTGTAAAACGGAAAAGCTTAGCCATAAGCTTATCGTGGTCAACGCCGCGCTTTAAATCAATTGTAATTTTAAGGCCGTCAATACCTGTTTCGTCACGGATATCGGAAATTTCCTTTAATTTACCCTGCTTTACAAGGTCGATAATCTTCTCAATTATAACCTCGCAGGTTGTTGTGCTCGGAATTGAAAGCACGTCAATGCAGTTTGCGGATTTGTCGTATTCGTACTTTGCACGGAGTTTTATACTTCCCCTGCCTGTTTCGTACACCTGATTTATTGCTTTTTCATCATATATTATCTGACAGCCGCCGATAAAATCGGGTGCCGGCAGAGTTGATTTTATATCGTGGTCGGGGTCACGTATGAGAGCCGCCGTAGTTTCGCAGATTTCCTTGAGGTTAAAGGAGCAGATATTTGAAGCCATACCTACCGCAATACCTGTGTTTGCGTTTACAAGCACAGACGGAAAAGCAACGGGCAACAATGAAGGCTCTTTCATTGTGTTGTCGTAGTTATCGACGAAATCGACGGTATCCTTATCAATGTCACGGAAAAGCTCGTTGCAGATTGGAGCAAGTTTTGCTTCTGTGTATCGTGAAGCCGCCCAAGCCATATCACGGCTGTAAAACTTACCGAAGTTACCCTTTGAGTCAACGTACGGGTGCAAAAGTGCCTCGTAGCCTCTTGACAAACGCACCATTGTGTCGTAGATTGCCGAGTCACCGTGAGGGTTTAGTTTCATTGTTGCGCCGACGATATTAGCAGACTTTGTTCTGTTTCCCGTTAAAAGTCCCATTTTATACATTGTAAAAAGGAGCTTGCGGTGAGAGGGCTTAAAGCCGTCAATTTCGGGAATTGCACGTGACAGAATTACGCTCATTGCGTAGGGCATATAGTTTTCACGGATAGTGGAAACTATGGGTTGCTCTACGATATCGCCTGCTCCGTTGATTACGCCGTGGGTTTTGGGCGAAGTTGATTTTTTGGGAGTTTTCTTTTTAGAAGCCATTGTTTTCCACCTCCTGTCAGCTTACGTCAAGATTGTCTATATATTCGCTGCCGTGCTCTACAATGTAGTCCTTTCTGCCCTGAAGATTATCGCCGAGCAGAATATCGAAGATTTCAGCCGTCTGTGCCGCATCATCGGGCATAACCTTGATAAGACGGCGGGTTTCGGGATTCATTGTAGTCAAATTCATCATATCGGGCTCGTTTTCACCAAGACCTTTGCTTCGCTGAATAGTGAACTTTTCGTTGCCGATTTGCTCAATGAACTTATCCTTTTCAATTTCATCATACGCAAAGTAAACGTCATTTTTTGAAGTAATTTCGTAAAGCGGAGATTCCGCAATGAAAACCTTGCCCTGCTCAATAAGAGTCGGAGTAAGTCGGTAAAGCATTGTCAGAAGCAACGTGCGAATCTGAAAGCCGTCAACGTCGGCATCGGTACATAGAATTACTTTGTTCCAACGTAGGGCGTCCATATCAAAGCTTGAAAGATTTTTGTTAGCCTTCGACTTTACCTCAACTCCGCAGCCGAGAACCTTGAGCAAATCTGTGATGATTTCGCTCTTGAAAATTTTATCGTAGTCGGCTTTCAGACAGTTAAGAATTTTACCTCTGATTGGCATTATAGCCTGAAAATCAGGGTCTCTTGCCTGCTTGCAGGCACCGAGAGCAGAGTCACCCTCTACTATGAACAGTTCACGCTGTTCAACGTCCTTGCTTCGGCAATCGACAAATTTTGCAACTCGGTTAGTAATGTCGAGGTTACCCGAAAGCTTCTTCTTTATATTAAGTCGTGTTTTCTCGGCGTTTTCACGGCTGCGCTTGTTTACAAGCACCTGTTCTGCAATCTTCTCGGCTTCGAGGGGATTTTCAATAAAATATACCTCTAAGCTCTGGCGCAGGAATGCAGTCATTGCGTCCTGAATACCCTTGTTGGTTACTGCCTTTTTGGTCTGATTTTCGTAGGAGGATACGCTTGAAAATGAGGAAATTACGCACACAAGACAATCCTCAACGTCGTCAAACTTGATTTTGCTTTCTGTTTTGTTGTATTTATTATTCTGCTTTAAGTAACTGTCAATCTGATAGACAAAAGCGTTTCGCACCGCCTTGTCGGGTGCTCCGCCGTGCTCAAGCCAGCTTGAATTGTGGTAGTATTCGGTAAGGCTGACCTTATTTGAAAACGCAACGGCTATGTCCATTTTGCACTTGTATTCGGGTTTATCGTCACGGTCACGAGTTTTGCACTCGGTTTCCCAGTGCTGAACGGTGGTAAGTCCGTCCTCGCCGATTACCTCGGCAACGTGGTCAACTACTCCGTTTATATAGTTAAAGAAAGTAGTGTCAAATGAACGTCCGTTCTGATTTCTGAAGATAAACTCCACGCCTGCGTTAACAATCGCCTGACGTTTCATTATATCTAGAAAATAGTCGGGCTGAATGTCAATATCGGTAAAAACCTCAAGGTCGGGTTTCCAATGGATTTTTGTTCCCGTATCCTTCTTGCTGTACGGCTCTTTTTTGAGTCCGCCTACGTTCTCGCCCTTTTCAAAATGGAGAGTGTAACGGTAGCCGTCACGGCGGATATCAACGTCCATATATTCGGAAGCGTACTGAGTTGAACAAAGTCCCAAGCCGTTCATACCGAGTGAAAACTCGTAGCTTTCGCCCTCGTTATTGTTGTACTTGCCGCCTGCGTACATTTCGCAGAACACAAGCTCCCAGTTGAATTTCTGTTCATTTTCATTGTAGTCAACAGGGATTCCTCGACCGTGGTCCTCAACCTCGATTGAACCGTCGGAAAAACGGGTTACGGAAATCTGCTTGCCGTAGCCCTCTCTCGCCTCGTCAATGGAGTTTGAAAGAATTTCAAATACCGAGTGCTGACAACCGTCAATGCCGTCGGAGCCGAAAATTACCGCAGGTCTTTTGCGGACACGGTCGGCGCCTTTGAGGGTTGTTATGCTGGTATTATCGTATTCGTTGGTTTTCTTCCTTGCCATTTCACTCTTCCTTATTATAAATTATTCATATATTTTTCGGGACGTCAGGGATGCCTTCCCCTACGGAAATGTTTGTTGTCCTCTGTAACTATGGTTAAATTGTTATAGTTTGATTGCCACAGCGGACACGGCAAGCCGTGTCCCTACGTCAACGTTTCAATAATTTTAATTACCAAATATTTTATTTTTCTCCACGCAGTTTCTTGATTTTATCACGCAGATATGCGGCGTGTTCAAATTCAAGCAACTTTGCCGCTGCCTTCATTTCTTTTGTAAGGCTTTCGATAAGCTGTTGCTTCTGCGCTTTCGTAAGCTTCTTTGTGCTCTTGAATTCGCTGTCATCGTGGGTGGAAATTTCGAGAATTTCGCTTACCTTTTTGACAATTGTTTTTGGAACTATGCCGTGCTCCTCGTTGTACTTCTGCTGAATTTCACGGCGGCGCTGTGTTTCTTCAATCGCAACACGCATTGACTCTGTAACGCTGTCAGCGTACATTATTACCATACCGTCGCTGTTTCGTGCGGCACGTCCCGTAATCTGAATAAGTGAACGTGTGCTTCTTAAGAATCCCTCTTTGTCGGCGTCAAGCACTGCAACGAGCGAAACCTCGGGAATATCAAGTCCCTCTCGCAGAAGGTTAATTCCCACAAGCACGTCGAACTCGCCGAGGCGCAAATCACGCACAATCTCCATTCGTTCAACTGTGTCTATATCGTGGTGCATATAGCGCACCTTTATTCCCATTGTTTCAAGATAAGCCGTCAAATCCTCTGCCATTTTCTTTGTCAGCGTTGTAACAAGCGTGCGCTGTTTTTTAGCTGTTCTGATATTGATTTCAGAAACGAGGTCATCAAGCTGACCTTCTGTCGGCCTTACCGAAATTTCGGGGTCGAGAAGTCCCGTAGGACGGATAATCTGCTCTGCAACCACCTTTGACTTTTCCATTTCAAGGTCGCCAGGTGTTGCGCTGACAAACACAACCTGATTTATTCTGTCGTAAAATTCATCAAAGTTAAGCGGTCTGTTGTCAAATGCAGACGGCAGTCTGAAACCGTAGTCTACAAGGCTCTGCTTTCTTGCCCTGTCGCCTGCGTACATTCCCCTTACCTGCGGCAAGGTAACGTGCGACTCATCGACAAACAACAGAAAATCCTTTGGGAAGTAATCAAGCAGAGTGTAGGGAGATGAGCCTGGTTCTCTGCCCGACAAAATTCTTGAGTAGTTCTCAATTCCCGTACAGAATCCGATTTCCTGAAGCATTTCCATATCATAGTGTGTGCGCTGTTCAATTCTCTGTGCTTCGAGAAGTTTTCCGTTTTCTCTGAAATATTCAAGCCTTTCCTGCAATTCACGCTCGATTTCCGCAAGAGCAACCTGCATTTTGTCCTTTGAAACAATGTAGTGCGACGCAGGGTAGATTGCGGCGTGGCGCAGAATTGCCTTGAGCTCGCCCGTAAGCGGATTTATCTCGGATATTCTGTCAATTTCATCACCGAAAAATTCCACACGGATTACAGAATCGTTTGATGCGGCAGGGAAAATTTCAACTACATCTCCCCTGACTCTGAATTTATTGCGTATGAAATTAACGTCGTTGCGCTCATACTGGAGCTCAACAAGCTTTTTCACCAGATCGTCACGGCTCTTTTCCATTCCGGGGCGGAGTGAGATTACCATATTGCGGTAATCAATAGGGTTGCCCAAGCTGTAGATGCACGAAACAGAGGCAACAATAATTACGTCATTGCGCTCTGAAAGTGCAAGCGTTGCACTGTGGCGGAGCTTGTCGATTTCGTCGTTGATTGAGCTGTCCTTTTCAATGTAGGTATCAGTCTGGGCAACGTATGCCTCGGGCTGATAGTAATCGTAGTAGGACACAAAATACTCAACGGCGTTGTTCGGGAAAAATTCTTTGAACTCACTGCAAAGCTGTGCCGCAAGGGTTTTGTTGTGGGCAAGCACAAGCGTAGGCCGCTGAACACGCTCGATTACGTTTGCCATTGTAAACGTCTTGCCCGAACCTGTTACGCCGAGCAGTGTCTGCTCCTTGTTGCCTGCGTTTATGCTTTCAACAAGCTTTTCAATTGTCTGTGGCTGGTCGCCCGTAGGCTTATACTTAGAATGAATTTCAAATTTCATAATTCAAATCATCTGCTGAATATAATTATATATCATAATAGATAATTTTGCCTGCCATTCCGCTTTCACGCAGAGAAACGTAGTCCTCACTCGTCACGATGAAATGGTCAACAAGATTAACACCGATTGCGTCAAGCGTATCCTTTAAAAGCTCGGTTGCTTCAAGGTCGCCGGGTGACGGCAACGCTGTGCCGCTGGGATGATTGTGACCTAAAAACGCAGTTTTAGCGTTCTTGCGCAGAGCAAGGTCTACAATCTTCCTTACAGGCATTTCGGTTGCGGTAAGCGAGCCCTTTGCAATAATGTCAAAGTAAATCATCTTGCCCTTTGCATCACCAAGCATTAAAGCGGTTTCTTCGCTCGTTCTGCCGATAAATTTTGCGGCAAACATATCGCCTACTGTTTCAAGGTCGATAGGTTTATCATAGGACATTTTTGACTCATTATACAGTCTTGACATCTGCGGCAGGAGTTTGAGAAGAACTGCCGCAGACTCCGACAAACCGAACTCGCTTTCAAGCTCGTCAATCGGAGCGTCGCAGACTGCGCTTATTGAGCCGTATTTATCGAGAAGTCTGTGCGCAAGCGGATTTGTGTCCTTTCTCGGAATTGCGTAGAAAAGGTACAATTCAAGCGCCTGATGAGGCTCAAAAACATCAAGTCCGTTTTCTATGAACTTTTTCTTTAAACGCTTACGGTGTCCCGTATGCTCGTTGCCGTTTGATGAAGCCATAACAAACCTCTGGTATCTGTTTGTTTTATAATATTATTCCTTTACTCCGTACTGCTCGTAATATGCGTCAATTGCAGATTTGAGCTTGTCGTCAATTACAACCTTGCCCTTATATTCTTTGTTGTAAAGGTGCTCTACCACCTCTGCCATTGTTACGATTGCGGTAGTTTTTAAGCCGTATTTTTCTTCAATTTCGGAAAGTGCGCTCTTTTCGCCCTGACCTCTTTCCATTCTGTCGACGGAAACTACAAGACCGATGGGGTTAACGTCACCCTGCGCCTTGATAATCGGAAGTGTTTCTTCAATTGAAGTGCCTGCTGTTGTAACGTCCTCGATTATAACAACCTTGTCGCCGTCGTTTATGGGACTGCCAAGCAGAATTCCCTTGTCGCCGTGGTCCTTAACTTCTTTTCTGTTTGAGCAATAACGGATATCCTTACCGTATTTTTCGCTTATTGCAATTGTTGCGGCTACGGAAAGCGGAATACCCTTGTAGGCCGGTCCGAAAAGCACGTCAAAGTCAAGACCGAATTTGTTATTGATTGCCTCGGCATAGTACTGACCGAGTCTTCTTAACTGTGCGCCTGTTCTGTAGAATCCTGTGTTTACAAAGAACGGTGTTTTTCTGCCGCTTTTTGTTACGAAATCGCCGAATTTAAGAACCTGACAATCTACCATAAATTCAATAAATTCCTTTTTGTAAGCTTCCATAGTGATACCTCCGTTTATTTTTTCACATAATTTAACATTATAGATTTTAACACAATATCTTGTTTTTGTAAATGGGAATTACATTTATGTAATCAGTCGAGTGTCTCGACACGCAATTCGAGCAGACAGCCTGATATTATCAAAACTTCTTTGCCCGACCGTTTCGGAGCAGTTTTCTATAAAGTAAAAAAATCCACCGTTGATTTCACAGCGGCGGATTATAATAAAATGTTTTATTTTACGGGGACTAACTCAATGTAACCTCTTGTACCTACAGGCTCAAGCTGGATTCTCGGGTTGTCCTTGTCCCACGAAAAGCCTGTCGGCTCGGGATTGTATTTTTTGATTGCTTCCCAAACCTGTTCAATCGTTATTCCGAAGTCCTTTTCTTCAAACGGCTCGCTTTGGAACATAAGATATTTACACTCGGGAAGTTCAATCACTTCGAAGCCGTCGGGAACAATTCCGTTATAGTCAAGCGGCACTTCCGTTCCCTGAACATATTCAGAAGTATCGGGAGTTCTGTATTTTTCGGGAAGCCACATACATACGGGCTCTCCGCTGATTGACTTAATGCTTGTGAGAATTCCCCACACATCACAGCCGACTTCCTCGCAATAGGCAAAGTAGTCCGTTGCCTTTACTCCTCGTTTGATAATAACCTTTCTTGCGGGCTTTGTAATCTGCTGAATATAAATGTTTTTTACGCTTTCCATATTGTCCTCCTTTTCGGGTTTTGAATATTTTACTCCGTAAGGGATAAACAGGCAGACAGGTACGGGATTTTTTGCATATTCAGAGGGATTGCAGCCAAACTCGTTGTAAAAAGCACGCTGGTAGCCTTCGGCACTTTCGTACCCAGCGTCAAGTGCCAAATCAATTACCTTTACGCTTTCGTCACGCAGTCTTAACGCTGTTTTTGAAAGCCTGAGACGACGTATATAATCGGCAGGGGTAATTTTTAATAGCTTTTTGAAAATCCGGTACGAGTACCACGGAGAATACATTGACGCTCTCGACAAGTCGGCTAACGTTATTTCTGAATAAATGTTTTTGGATATATAGTCCTGCATTCGCTGCACAGCTTCAATTTGTTCCTGCATTTTGTCACCGCCTTACAAGATAAGGATATAATATTTTTTTAATTATTTCTCGACTTTTTTTGCTGTGTTAATTATATCATAAAATTACCCCTTGACACATTAGAACAGATGTTCTATAATATAATAAAACATTTGTTCGAGATGATTCTATGGATATTCTAAGTACGGTTGACAGAAATAAATATAAAAAGGACAGGGTAATTCTTCACAGCGACTGCAACGGCTTTTACGCAAGCGTTGAATGTCTGCATAATCCGCAGCTCAGGGATAAGCCCGTTGCGGTAAGCGGAGACGCTGAAAACAGGCACGGAATTATTCTTGCCAAAAATGAAATTGCCAAAAAATACAATGTCAAAACAGGTGAGGCTATATGGCAGGCAAAGCAGAAATGTCCCGAGCTTGTCACACTTCCGCCCCACTTTGAGCTTTACAAGAGGTTCTCAAAAATGGCAAGGCGGATTTACAGCGACTACACAGACAGAATTGAAAACTTCGGACTGGACGAAGCGTGGCTTGACCTTACAAACAGCATTGACAATGACGGATATAAAACTGCGCTTGAAATAAAAAGCAGAATTAAAGAGGAGCTTGGAATCACTGTCAGCATCGGCGTGAGCTTTAACAAGATTTTCGCAAAATTCGGGAGCGACTACAAAAAGCCCGACGCAGTGACCTGCATTACAAGGGAAAACTACAAAGATATTGTGTGGAATTCTCCCGCAGGCGATTTGCTCTACGTCGGCAGAGCTACCGGAAACAAGCTCAACCGAATCGGCATATACACCATTGGCGATATTGCAAACGCCTCTCCCGATATTTTAAGAAAGCTGCTCGGAAAATGGGGAGATTTGATTTACGGCTTTGCAAACGGCTTTGACTCCTCCCCTGTTGCACATATGGATGAAAACATCGAGGTCAAGTCTATAGGCAACTCAACAACTACTCCGAGGGATATGAAAACCTTTGACGACGTAAAGGTGGTTATGTATGTGCTGTGCGACAGCGTTTGCAGGCGTATGCGTGAGCAGGGCTTTATGGCTAAAACTGTTGGTATAAGTATTCGTGACAACGAGCTTAACAGCTTTACACGTCAGTGCACACTTGAAAGCTATACCTGCCTTACAAAAGATATTACGCAGAGTGCATTTTCGCTTTTTAAGAGAAGCTATAAAATGCAACGTCCTTTGCGGAGCATCGGCGTTTCAGTGACAGACTTTGTCCACGACAACATTCCGCATCAGATAAGCTTTTTGCAGGACGAGGAAAGGCTTATGCAAAATGAAAAACTTGATAAAACGCTCGATGTGCTGAAAAAGAGATTCGGCAACTACATTGTGCGCCCTGCCGTACTGCTCAACGACAGAGGACTTTCTTCGTTCAATCCTAAAGACGACCACGTCATTCATCCGGTGGGATATTTATAAGAGGTATTTGTGATGAAAAAATACATTAAGGTAAACGCAACTTTTGACTGTGACGGAAACTTACTGCCCGAATACATTTACTGGGACGAGGACAGAAAGTACCCGATTGACAAGATTACTGACATAAGATATGCCGCCTCGCTGAAGGCAGGCGGTGCAGGAATAAGATACACCTGTATGATACTTGGCAAGGAGCGGTTTTTGTTTCTTGAAGAAAACAGGTGGTTTGTAGACACGAGAGAGAACAAATAAAGCGCTCCGTGTGTTTATAAGATTTTAAAGTTATTTAGTTAATAAACTATAATTTAGTGTGGGGTTAATGGTCGCTACGCTCCGGATTTGTAATAGTGCGTGCTGTTCGGAAAGATTTATTTGCTGAATTTATATTGATATATGTAACGTTTAGGGACGTCAGGGATGCCGTCCCCTACGGCGATTTAGGAAATGTTTTGTTTACAGTCGTAGGGACACGGCGTGCCGTGTACGTATTGACTATCAAACGCAACCGATTATATCATCATAACAGTGACAAACAAACCTTTCAGTAGGGGACGGGTTCCTACACGTCCCGTTTCAAAAATTGCAACGCAATTTTTGTGTGGACAAATGAAGTAAAGTAATATCCTGCGTCAGACATAGAAAATGTATGCCTCCCGAGATACCGAGTTTTAAATCATATCCGACTTTTATAACGGACTAAAATTCCCCGAAACAGGTGTATCTGCTTCGGGGAATAAACGAATTATTATTCTTCGCAATTGCACTCAAACGGCTTGTCGTGCTTTTCGCACTCTTCCGATTTGCGTGGGAAGAACGAATCGGTCGGGAATTCGATTTTGCTGAAAACCTCGCACGGGTCGTCGGTTTTTGCACAACATTCTTTGCGTGGCACACAGAAATCGTATGACGGAATCATAATCTGAACTTTGCGCTGAAGTCTGGTGATTGTAAAAATTCCGATAGTGACAGCAATCTGCTTCTTTTTGCAGGGAACAAGCTCACCACAGAAGTAGTCACATACACAGTCGGGAATTGCTCTGCACGGAATGGAATTGCACGGCTTGCAGTTTACAAGCTTTGCCGACAAAGCCATTGGATTTGAAATCTGAACTGTTGCTTTCGGTACGGAATTTGTAGACGAACAGGAACAATCTCTGTCCTTTTTCTCACACTTTACAGGCTTGTCGCTTGAGAACGACTTTACGCTTCCGTCACTGCCGTAGAGGACAACTCTTTTTCCGTAAACGGCGAGTCCGTTAACCGTAGTCGGCAACGCACCGTTGCTTGAATACACGTCGCAGCTCACAGAAAAATAGAACGTCATATCTACCGAGTAGAATCCCCTGTGAAATGCTACCGGCTCAACTTCAACGGTTGATGTAATTACATTTGCCCTGTTTATGCGCACCGAGCAGGAGTTTTCAACAAGCGCCTGATTTGCCTCTGTGA
The DNA here is from genome assembly GCA_902766885.1 of uncultured Ruminococcus sp. Lineage (GTDB taxonomy): Bacteria > Bacillota > Clostridia > Oscillospirales > Acutalibacteraceae > Ruminococcoides. The sequence continues at coordinate 18,261 of CACXFS010000076.1, forward strand.
ACATAAGCGGCAAATCGCTTAAACAATCCTTTGCTCCGCAACTGTCATAGATACGGTCTGCATCTATGCAGATTGCATCGCAGCCTGAGTCAGGCGTTCTGTCATCGTTTAAAGGCATCTGCTCTGAACCGTAGGATACATCCGGCATAAAAATAACCTCCATAAATCATTATTAACAGGCTGTATAACGGCACTGTAACAATACTATTTTATGGAGGTATCTGTATTTTGTGATTGAAAGACGTAAAATCAGTTCAAATATTTTTTAAGAGAATTTTTAAAAAGTCTGTAAATATACGCCGAATCGGAATATGCGTAATTTGAAAGCGATACGAAGATTTCCGACTTATCCTTTGTAAAGGAAAGCATTGAATTGTAATCCTCTGTTCTTCCCGTTTGGCTGAGCTTGTTTCCGTAAACGTAGAATCCCATTGCATAGTTTTCCCTGTACGGAGTGAACATCTGCTCAAGCGAGTCTTCGCTGAGCACAGCTCCGTCAAGCAAGCCGTCAACCCATTTGAGCAAATCGGAAATGTTTGAAATAAGTCCCATTGACGAGTACCCTACTCCGCTGTAAAGCAGAGAATCGTTTGAATCCGTTCCCTGATAGCTTACGGCTGTTTTCTCGCCGGATTCAAATGACGATGAGTTCATTCCGAGCGGTTTGAAGATATTATCCTCAAGATATTTTTCGTAGCTTTTACCGCTCGCTTTTTCAATGATTTCACCGAGCAGATAATAGTTGCTGTCGGAATACATAAACTCGCTGTCGGGCTCAAAAGACAATCCCTGCTTGAAAATCCAGTCGAGTATTGCGTTTTTATTTTCTTTATAAGAATTATATTTTGAAATTTCTGCCTCAATTTCGGGATTTAGGATAATTACGCTGTCGGTTTCATTGTCACGCTTGACGTAATTTTTAATTCCCGACGTCATTGTAAGAAGATTTCGTACTGTGATTTTTTCGCCGTTTTTATAAGACGAAAAGAATTTATCAAGCGTATCGTTAAGGCTCAGCTTTTTATCCTCGCAGAGCTTTAGAACAGCGGCGGCAGTAAACTGCTTTGTTACAGAGCCTGTGTAGTAGCAGGTATCAATTGAATTTGACATATGCCTGTCGGTATTTGCGTCACCGTTTGCATTGATATATTCAAAATCATTGCCTATTTTAAGATACGTTGTCCCTTTGTATTTTTTATTGGAAATTATTTTGTCAAGCTTTGCCGTTATTTCATCGGAGTCCTGCTTAATCAAAAGATAGTTGTATGATTCGTAATTTGTCGGAACAATGTCGTCTGTTGCCTTTGATTCTGTTGACGCTGTTGTCTGATTACCGGAAGTTGAAACTACAGTAGTTTCAACTTCTGACTGCTCCGAAACAGAGCAGGAAACCGAAGAAAGTGCAAAAAAAGCAGAAAATAAAGAACAAAGCATTGTTTTACAAACTTTTACCAAAACAATCACCCTCTATATTTTTTCCATTTTACTGAAATTAGCCATAAGTTTTTTCGTTCCGGCCTTATCAAAAGAAATTTCAAGCATTGTATCATTACCCATTTTTTCCGTGCTGACAATCATACCCTTGCCGAACACCTTGTGAAGTACACAGTCGCCAACATTATAGACAGTTCCGCTTTTTATCGCAGGCTTTTTATATCCTGCAAAACTGCCCGTTGAATACGAAGTTTTATTTGCAGAACCGATTGAAACCTTGTCGCCTGACGAAGAAGAAAAAGCCGAACCCGTATTTGAAAATGTCTTGTGTTCTCCGGTAAAATCTATCAGATTATCGGGAATTTCATTCACAAAACGTGAAACCTTATTGTAGGTTGTTGAACCGAACAACATTCTTGAGCGCGTCTTTGTAAGATAGAGCTTTTCCTTTGCTCGTGTTATTCCGACATACGCAAGTCTGCGTTCCTCGTTAAGCTCATCGGGATTCATAATTGACGACATTGACGGGAAGATTCCATCCTCCATTCCTGCGATGAAAACGACAGGAAATTCAAGACCTTTTGCGCTGTGCAAGGTCATCATAACGCTTGTGTCAGCGTCTGCATCGTAGTTGTCAATATCGGTCTGGAGCGAAATTTCCTCTAAAAATGCCGAAAGTGACGCTTCGTCATCGTAATCCTCCTCAAACTTGATTATATTTGAGGACAATTCTTCGATATTTTCAATTCTTACATCGGGGTTGTCTTTTTCGGTTTTTAGGTAATTTTCATAATTAGTATGCTCAATTACGAGATTATATAATTCTGCAAGAGAATAATCTCCGCTCTGCTCCGCTTCAATCAAGCCGTCTATGAGATTTACAAAGGCTTTAAGCTTTGATGCGGCACGTGAAAGCTGAGGATAGCTGTCAGCGTCTTTGATTACTGTGTAAATGCTCTCGCCCAAGCCTGATGCAATTTCAGCGGCGTGAGAAACGGTTGTTGCACCGATTGAACGCTTAGGCACGTTAATAATACGGCTTAATCTTACGTCATCGTGAGGATTGTTGATAACCTGAAGATATGCTACCATATCACGGATTTCTTCACGGTCATAGAATCTGTGACCTCCGATTACTCTGTGCGGTATTCCGCTGCGAGAGAGAGCCTGCTCGACTGCGTTTGACTGAGCGTTCATTCTGTAAAGCACCGCATAGTCGGAAAACTTTCTGCCGTTTGCAACTCCGTCAAGAATAGTCTTGGCAATAAACGCTGCCTCGTCACGTTCGGTTTCTGAGGTATGCACCTCTATCTTCTCTCCCTCACCGTTTTCTGTCCAAAGCGTTTTGCCTTTTCTCATCGTGTTGTTTGAGATAACCTCGTTAGCGGCATTGAGGATATTCTGTGTACTGCGGTAATTCTGCTCAAGGCGGATAATCTGCGCACCCTTGAAGGTGTTTTCAAAGGAGAGGATATTTTCAATCGTAGCTCCTCTGAATTTATAGATACTCTGGTCGTCGTCGCCGACAACGCAGATGTTGCCGTATTTTTCGGCAAGCATACTTACAAATTTATACTGTACCTTGTTGGTGTCCTGATACTCATCAACCATTATGTATTTAAACTGATTCTGATAATATTCAAGCACTTCGGGGCACTTTTCAAATAGCAGTACTGTGTTGCAGAGCATATCGTCAAAATCCATTGCGTCGGCTGTTTTGAGCTTTGACTGATAGATTTCATATGCCTTTGCAATTGAAGCCTTTCGGCTGTTATAATTCGCCTCTTTGAGCATTTCCTGCGGCGTCTGCATTTTATCCTTTGCCTTTGAAATTTCAGCAAGAATTGTCTTAGCAGGCAGGATTTTTTCATCAATATGAAGCTGTTTTAAAATATCCTTTATAAGCTTTTTCTGGTCGTCAGTTCCGTAAACGGTGAAATGGCTTGTGTAGCCGATTCTGTCGCCGTAACGGCGCAGAATTCTTGCACAGGTTGAATGGAATGTAGCCGCCCATATGTCAGCTCCGCCCTCGGGAACTGCGTTGCAGATCCTCTCTTTAAGCTCGCCTGCCGCTTTATTGGTAAAGGTGATTGCAAGTATCTGCCACGGTTTACAGAGCTGTGACTGAAGTATATATGCAATTCGGTTTACAAGCACGGTCGTTTTGCCCGAACCGGCACCTGCGAGAATGAGCAGAGGTCCTTCGGTTGCAAAAACAGCCTTTTGCTGCATAGCGTTCATATGTTGAAAATTTTTCTGAATTTCGCTTTGAGTCATAATTTTCCTGCCTTAAAAATAATATACAAACAAAACGGGCGAACAGTCAGTGTCCGCCCATAAGTATTCGGGAAACCGAATTATTTAACATAGCTGTAGAAAACGTCGAGCATTTCAGCGCCCTTATCGGCAACAATCATACTTACAAAATTGCCGTCCTTTGTAACCTTGCAAGCCTTGACCATATCAAGCTGTTCAGGGGTGTAGGAAGAATACTGGCTGTAGATTGCGTTGTAGCGAGTTGTGAGTGCCGACTCAACTCTTGTTGCCGCATCAGCATCAACTGCTTCAATCAGTACGATTTCTACGGGAGCATTATTGTTGGGGTCAATTTCAGCGGCGAACTGTTTTACGTCGGCAGTGTCAATGCTGTAGTAAGTGTTAAGCTCGTCTGCGCTTTCGAGCGTCTGAAGTGAAAGGCTGAAATCGGAATTAATTTTATCCATTACTTCGCTTAATTTTACTTCTTTTGCTCCGCAGCCTGTAAAGATTGCAAGGCAAAGAACAAATGCCGATACAATTGAAATGACCTTTTTCATAATAATCCTCCAAATAATATTGATTTAAAAAGAAAAGCCTCGTACACGTTTTGCGTGTCGAGGCTTTCGACTGGTCGAGGTGACAAGATTCGAACTTGCGACCCCATCGTCCCGAACGATGTGCGCTACCAAACTGCGCTACACCTCGAAGTTAAAAACAGCCCCGAATAATTCGGGGCTATGTGGCTGTGGAATAGGGATTCGAACCCCAACAAACAGAGTCAGAGTCTGTCGTGCTACCGTTACACTATTCCACAAGATGTAATTG
>CACXFS010000077.1 GCA_902766885.1 uncultured Ruminococcus sp.
AGGTGCTGAGGAGTATCAACCTGCTGAATGAAGCCGTCCTTCATAACAACAATTCTTGTACCCATTGTCATAGCCTCTGTCTGGTCGTGGGTTACGTAGATAAATGTAGTGCCAAGGCGCTGATAGAGCTTTGAAATCTCTGTACGCATCTGAGCACGGAGCTTAGCGTCAAGGTTTGAAAGCGGTTCGTCAAGAAGGAATACCTTAGGATTACGTACGATAGCACGTCCGAGAGCAACACGCTGTCTCTGACCGCCGGAGAGAGCCTTCGGCTTTCTGTCGAGGTACTGTTCAATGCCGAGAATGCGAGCAGCTTCTTCAACTCTGCGCTTAATTTCTTCCTTCGGAGTCTTTCTTAACTTAAGACCGAAAGCCATATTATCATAAACGGTCATATGAGGATAAAGAGCATAGTTCTGGAAAACCATTGCGATATCTCTGTCCTTGGGAGCTACGTCGTTTGCGAGCATATCGCCGATGTAAAGCTCACCCTTTGAAATATCCTCAAGACCGGCAATCATTCTTAAAGTAGTTGATTTACCGCAGCCTGAAGGACCAACGAGAATGATAAATTCTTTGTCGGCAATTTCAAGGTTGAAGTCTGTAACAGCAGTAACGCCGCCGTCATAAATTTTGTAGACATGTTTTAATGATACATTTGCCATTTAATAAACCTCCAATAATCCAGAAAGTAATAATACTTCATTACAATTAATAATATACCACTTTGAACAATTTTTTACTATACCGATTTTGACTAAATATTCATTCAATATTTTATTTAAAAATGACACAGAATAAAAAACGACTACTATTTTTAGTGTATATTGCCGATAAAAATCAACTCTTTATCCAATTTCGTCAACAATTTGCAACAACCTATGGGCAATTTGCTATCCAAATACAAATTTCCGATTGATATTCGTTGAAGGTGCACAACATTTATTCCACAACATAAGAACATTTTTTTAACCTGATGAAACTTGCCTTCGCAAATTGTCACAATTCCCTTTTTATTGTCAGAATCAGGTACTATTTCAAGCTTTGCAGGCATACATTTTGTTCCGTCTGAAAAAACAATACCATTTTCAAAAGCTTTTATTGTGTCATCGCTTATCTCTTTATCAAGCTTTGCAATATATTTTTTCTCAACGTGATTTTTTGGCGACAACATTTTGTGTGCAAAATCCCCGTCATCAGTGATGATAAGCAGTCCTTCGGTATCCTTGTCCAGCCTGCCTGCGGGAAAAAGTCCCTTTCGTTTGTACTCCTCAGGCAGAATATCAATAACCGTTTTGTCATGATTGTCATTCGTTGCCGACACAACGCCTGCGGGCTTGTTGAGCATAATATAAATGTGCTTGCTGTAATTTACAGCCTGTCCTTTTACTGTAATTGAGCTGTTTTCGGCGTCTGCTTTTAAATCAGCCTTTCTGACTATCTCGCCGTTTACGCAGACTTCTCCCCTTTTTATCAGCTCACGCACTTCTTTTCTGCTTCCTATTCCCTGTGAAACAAGTATTTTGTCAATTCTTTCCATATCAAATAAGCGGCCGGTTTTTACTGCCGTACTCTCCGTTTGTAAGATGTCCGCCGATTACCTTTCCTTTATAAATCAGAAGAACGGCGTATTTTGTCTTGCTGTTTTCCAGCTCATATGTAACCTTTTGTACTGATTTACCCTTGAATTTTTCAAGGTCGAGTCCGATTGATTTTTGCAGTTCATTGTATTCCTCATAGGTTTTGTTGAACTCTGTAGGGATTGCAACTTCGCTGCTGTCTGTGATTTTTAAAGGCGATAGGCCGAACTGTTCAAGAAAAGCGCACTGTTCATCATTTTTATCGCACTTAAGCGAATAACAGCCGAGCTCGTCGCAGGTTGCAGTATCGGGCAGATTATTCTGCACCGAAATCATACATATTATGCAGATTATTGCGACAGCAACAGATGCAACGGCAAAAACCGCAAAAACTTTTTTTGAATCAGCAACTTTAAAATTAAAAACAAACAAAGCAAGACCTCCGAGCAATACTTATACTATATTATAAGTATGCCGAAGTACTTGCTTTAATGATTGTATCAGCCGATTAAAAGCGGCATAAGGTCATAGGGCGTTTTTGCAAAAATCTCTGCGCCCTCGTCCTTCATAGCCTCAGTACTGCCGTAGCCGTACTCAACGCCTACGAAGTCAACACCGCACTGTTTTGCACCCCTTGCATCAAAGTAGGTGTCGCCAAGCATGACTGTATTTTCTTTTTCAGAATTAAAATCTCCGCCAAGCGACTTAACCGCATAGGGTATCAAATCCTTTTTATCCTTGCGGCTGCCGTCAAGAGTTGAGCCGCAGACTGCGTCAAAGCAATCTGAAACGCCGAGAATTTCTACAATTTCTTCGGCAAATTTTTCGTACTTTGATGAGCAGACCGCAATTTTTGCACCGTCCTCTTTAAGCTTAACAAGAACGTCTTTAACACCGTCGTAAAGCTTGTTGAAATACTTTCCTTTTTCGTCGTAAAAACTGCGGTAAATCTCAATACCCTCTCTGCACTCCTCCTCCGAAAAGTGACAGATATTTCTGAATGTATCAACAAGCGGAGGTCCTATATATAATTTATAGTCATCAAGGTTTGGCAATGGCTTGCCGAGTTCTGTTATTGTGTGTTCAAGCGACTTTCGTATTCCGACTGCACTTTCGCTGATTGTGCCATCAAGGTCAAAAAGAACATATTTATACTTAATCATCAAATTTTCCGTCCGCCTTTGCCTGAAATTTTTCAGCTTTTACGCTTACTCTTGTGTGAGTGCCCTTTGCAATCAAGCCTTTTTTATCATATGCCTCAACGTCAAAATAAAACATTCTGCCGTCAACTTTTGTCAGAATTGCTTTTGCAGTTACCTCTGCCGCAATCGGAGTGGGGCTTGTATGCTCAATCGAAATCATTGTGCCTACTGTTGTAAGCTCCTCGTTGTCAAGCTCATTCTGAGCAAGCTCTGCTGCGGCATTTTCCATAAGAGCCACAACCGCAGGAGTTGCAAGCACCATCAGACTTCCGCTGCCCATTGCACAGGCAAGGTTTTCTTCTTCAACCTTAATCGTCTTTGAAATTGTTTTTTCAGCCATAATTATCGCCTTTCCTGTTGTTTAAACAAATAAAATGTGATATAATTAGATTTAAACGTTATGTTATCATAATACAATATATTTTAAAAATAGGCAAGTCATTGCCGAAAATTAATTTTAGGAGAGTTTAAAATGAAATTAGGTATAGTAGGTCTGCCGAACGTAGGTAAGAGCACACTTTTCAACGCAATCACAAACGCAGGAGCACAGAGTGCAAACTACCCGTTCTGCACAATTGAGCCGAACGTAGGTGTTGTTGCAGTTCCCGACAAGCGTCTTGACGTTCTCGCCGAAATGTACGACCCCGACAAATACACTCCCGCATCAATCGAGTTTGTCGATATTGCCGGTCTTGTTAAGGGTGCGTCAAAGGGAGAAGGACTTGGCAACAAGTTCCTTTCAAACATTCGTGAATGCGACGCTATTGTTCACGTTGTACGTTGTTTTGAAAACGACGATATTATTCACGTTGAGGGTAGCATTGACCCTAAAAGGGATATTGAAACTATCAACCTTGAGCTTATTCTCTCGGACGTTGAGATGATGGAGCGCAGAATTGACAAAACTAAAAAGATGCTCAAGGGCGACAAAAAATATCAAAAGGACATTGACTTTTATGAAAGAGTTTTAGCTGCTCTCGAAGAAGGCAAACCTGCAAGAAGTGTTGAATGTGACGACGACGAAAAGGCTCTGCTTTCAGATGTTGCATTGCTCACAAACAAGCCCGTTATCTATGCGGCTAATATGAGTGACGAGGATTTTGCAAACGGTATTGACAGCAACGCCGGATACAAGGCTGTTCAGCAGATTGCCGCAGAGGAACACGCAGGCGTTCTGCCAATCTGCGCACAGATTGAGGAAGAAATTGTTGAAATGGACAAGGAAGAAAAACAGATGTTTCTTGCCGATATGGGACTTGAGGAAAGCGGTCTTGACAGACTTATCAAGGAGTGCTATGCGCTTCTCGGATTAATCTCATATCTCACCGCAGGCAAGCAGGAGGTCAGAGCGTGGACAATCAAAAACGGCACAAAGGCACCTCAGGCGGCAGGCAAGATTCACTCCGACTTTGAAAGAGGCTTTATCAGAGCAGAGGTTATCGCATATGACGATTTGATTGCATGCGGAAGTATGACCGCCGCCAAGGAAAAAGGCCTTGTCCGCAGTGAGGGCAAGGAATACGTTATGAAAGACGGCGACGTTGTTCTGTTCAGATTTAATGTGTAATATAACATATCATTTTCATAAAACACAATATCAGTAAGACAAACAAAAAAGCTCCCGATTTTGTGAATCGAGAGCTTTTTTGTTTATTTTTCTATCGTTCTTCTCTGAAGTATGAAAGTCCGAGAGATTGCGGACCTTGATTTTCTTTTTTGTTTCTTATGCTTACAAGAATAAGCACGATAATAGTAACAACATACGGGAGCATTTTAAACAATTCCTGAGTTCTGAGCGGCAGTCCCGGAATAAACAGGTAAATAATGTAGAGTCCGCCGAATAGGATAGAACCCAGAATACCTGACTTAGGTTTCCACATAACAAAGATTACAAGAGCAATTGCAAGCCAGCCTCTGTCGCCGAAACCGTCGTTTGACCATACACCGTTAGCGTAATCCATTACATAGTAAAGACCGCCTAAGCCTGCAATAACGCTTCCGATACAGGTAGCAAGATACTTTGTCTTTCCAACGCTGATACCTGCGGCATCGGCAGTTGCGGGATTTTCTCCTACTGCTCTGAGATGTAAACCGCCACGGGTTCTGTTGAGGAAGAACGAGCATCCGAGAGCAATTATAATAGCAGCATAAGCTAAAAATCCGTAGGACAGAAATATTTTGCCAAACCAACCTGTTGAGTCAGCAAAAGGCAAGGTTGTCCTGAAAAAGTTACTTGTTGTTGTAAGCGAGATTGAGGGAATATCAGTGTCAACAAGTTTAATGAGCGAACCGCCGAAGAAGTTGCCGAATCCGACACCAAAGGTCGTAATTGCAAGACCTGTTACGTTCTGGTTTGCTCTAAGTGTAACAGTCAGGAAACAGTAAATTAATCCCACAATAAGCGAACCTAAAATGCTGCAAAGCAGAGGAATTGAAATAGCCAGAAAGGCATTCGCATCTTCGGGAGAAGCAAGGGAGCTTTCGTAAAAGAATGCACCTATGACACCGCTGATGCCGCCTACATACATAATGCCCGGAATACCGAGGTTAAGATTACCGGACTTTTCCGTAAGAATTTCACCGGTAGCACCGAATAACAGAGGAATACCCTGCATTACGGCACGTTGGATAAATGTTGCCAGCATTTTACTTTACCTCCTTGTGTGAACTGCGAAAATGCAGTTTGTAGTTAATAAAGAACTCACAGCCGATAATAAAGAAAATAATAATGCCGGTGATTATATCGGAGAAAGATTCGTTTAATCCGAATACTGTTGAGATTTCTCCTGCACCGGATTCCAGAAAAGTAATCAGAAAAGCAGTCAAAATCATATATATCGGATTGAATTTTGCAAGCCACGATACCATAATAGCAGTAAAGCCTCTGCCACCTGCTGTTGTAGTTGTGATTGTATGGTTTGTGCCCCCGACAAGAAGCAAACCCGCAATACCGCAGACAGCGCCCGACAGAATCATTGTTCTCATAATTACTTTCTTTACATTCAGTCCGATGTATCTTGCCGTATTTTCGCTTTCACCGACAACTGTAAGCTCGTAACCGTGCTTGCTGTATTTAAGATAAATATACATAAATACGGTCAAAGCCAGCACTACGATTATATTAAGCAGATAATCAAAGTTGCCTATAGTCGGCAGCCAGCCTGCGTGAGTAGCCTGATTTATTATACCGATGTTGCTTGAGCCCTTTGGATTTTCCCAGAGCTTTTCAAAGTAAGACACAAGCTGAATTGCAACATAGTTCATCATAAGAGTAAACAATGTTTCGTTAGTATTGAATTTTGCTTTGAAAAATGCAGGTATAAGCGCCCAGATTGCGGCAGCAGATATACTTGCGACAATCATTACAATAATCAAAAGAGCATTTGGTATTTTATCGCCGAGAGTAATCATACAAGCGGCTGTTGCAAGGCCTCCGATAAGCACCTGTCCCTCAGCACCGATATTCCAGAACCTCATCATAAATGCAGGAGTAACAGCCAAGGCAACGCACAACAACATAGCCAGACTCTGTAACAAACTCCAGATACGTCTGCTTGTTCCGAATGCTCCTTTAAACATAGTTAAGTAAACATTTATCGGGTTTTCGCCTGTTAAAAGCATTGTAATAACGCCTGCGACAATCAGTGCCGCAAGAATTGCTATTATGCGTATACCCCAGGATTTATATACAGGAAGTGAATCTCTCTTGACTATATGAAAGAGAGGTTCGTGATTTTTAGTTTTATTCATTACTATCCTCTCTTTCTACGCTTTTTGTCATAAGCAGGCCGATTTCTTCCTTTGTTGCAGTTCTGCCGTCTACAACACCGGTAATCATTCCGGAGTTCATAACCATAATTCTGTCGCAAAGCTCAATGAGTACATCTATGTCCTCACCGACAAAGATAACAGCAGCACCGTTTTTCTTTTGCTCCGAAAGCAGGTTATAGATAGTGTATGATGAGTTAATATCAAGTCCTCTTACAGGATATGCTACCATAAGCACCTTTGGCGCAGAGGAAATCTCTCTGCCAACAAGCACCTTCTGAACGTTACCGCCTGACAAGCGCCTTACAGGTGTGTTTGCACTCGGAGTAACTACCTCAAGACTTTCGATGATTTGGTTTGCCAGCGATCTCGGTTCCTTTCTGTTAAGAAAAGTTCCTCTGCCGGATTTGTAGGAACGCAGCATCATATTGTCAACAATGTCCATATCGCCCACAAGTCCCATTCCAAGCCTGTCTTCAGGCACGAAAGAAAGAGCAATGCCGAGCTTTCTTATTTCTTTTGGGCTTTTTCCCACAAGCTGTTGATTTTCCAAATCGTCCGGCTTGTATATAATACTTGATTCCTTAGTGGTAATCTGAAGCCCTGCAATAGACTCCAGAAGTTCCTTTTGACCGCAGCCCGAAATTCCGGCAATACCGAGGATTTCTCCGCCATATGCGTTGAAACTGACATTATTCAGAGCAACAGTACCGTCTTTTTTTACAACAGTCAGATTATCCACAACAAGTCTTTCAACGGGATTTATCGGATCTTCTCGGTTTATGTTAAGCTCTATCTTCTCACCCATCATCATTTCGGTAAGGGATTGTTCCGTTGCGTCCTTTGTTTCAACAGTACCGACATTCATACCTTTTCTTAAGATGGTAACTCTGTCGGAAATCTCTAGCACCTCGTGGAGCTTATGGGTAATTATAATAATAGATTTTCCGTCTTTTTTCATCTTGCGGAGAATGTTGAACAGTTTTTGCGTTTCCTGCGGTGTGAGAACGGCAGTAGGCTCGTCAAGAATAAGAATATCAGCGCCTCTGTAAAGCACCTTAATGATTTCCACGGTCTGCTTTTCAGATACAGACATTTCATAAATCTTTTTATTAAGGTCAATGTTAAAACCGTACTTTTCGGTAATTTCCATAACCTTCTTTTCAACAGCCTTAATATTGAATTTTCCGTCTTTAATACCGAGAACAATATTCTGTGTAGCAGTAAAGACATCAACAAGCTTAAAATGCTGGTGTATCATTCCGATTTTATATGAGAACGCATCCTTTGGTGATCTGATAATGACATTTTCGCCGTCAACTAAAATCTCACCGGAATCAGGGTAATAAATACCGGATACCATATTCATAAGTGTTGTCTTGCCTGAACCGTTTTCTCCGAGTACAGAAAGGATTTCACCTTTATATACCTTTAAATCGACATCCTTGTTTGCAACAACACTGCCAAAGGTTTTGGTTATGCCTTTTAATTCTAATGCCAAAGCTTCAGCCATAATACCTCCTAAAAAAGTCGAGTGCCTCGACACTCAATTCGGGCAAACAGGTTGATATTATCAAGCCTTCTTTGCCCGACTGTTTTATAGCAGTTTCTTATAACATAAAAAATCCGTGACCGCAATAAAACGGTCACGGAATAATCAGTTTATATAGTGACCTGATATCTAAACTTATTCAATAACAGAAATTCCGTCGATATCAACGTCAAAGTACGGAGCTGAACGATATTTTGATTCTTCAAAAACGCCATCCTTAATAACCTCTGTGTCACCCTTGAACTCAGCATCTGTATCAACGTCAGCCATATATGAAGTCAAAGCTTCGCCCTTAACTGTAAAGTTAGCAGTATCAAATACGTTGATTTTGCCTGACTCTAAATCAGCCTTTGCAGCGTCAATAGCTTCCTGAGTACCCTTGGCAGCAGCCTTTTCGTTAACTTCTGTAAGCTCAACCGAACCTGTTGCAATTGTGCCTGTCCAGTCTGTATCAATAGCCTTGCCTTCCTGTACGCACTTGATAGCATACTCGAAGTAAGGAGCCCAGTTGATTTTTGAAGAAACTATAAATGTGTTGGGGCAAGCGCTGACAGTTGAGCCGTTGTAAGAAACGTTCGGAACACCGGCAGATTCACAAGCTGTAGGAGCACCCATTGAGTCAGCGTGCTGGCTTATAAGAACACAACCGTCAGAGATAAGCTTGTTAGCAGCCTCTTTTTCAAGAGTTTCGTCATACCATGAGCCTGTGAATTTTACTTCCATAGTAACAGTAGGACAAACTGATTTTGCTCCGAGATAGAATGATGTATAGCCTGATTTAACCTCAGCATACGGATGAGCGCCGACATATCCCATCTTTGCTTCGTCTTTTGTGAATTTTCCTTCTTCAATCATTTCGTTGATTTTCATACCTGCTGCAACACCTGCAAGGTAACGACCCTCGTAGATAGAAGCGAAAGCATTGTGGAAGTTGTCAAGCTTCTCTGTGTGAGCTTTTGTGCCTGTAGCATGCAGGAACTGAACATCGGGATTAGCCTTTGCAGCCTCAATCATAAAGTCCTCATGACCAAAGCTGTCTGCAAAAATGATATCGCAACCCTGATCAACCAAGTCGAGAGCAGCCTCTTTGCAGGCATCGCTTTCGTCGATGTTTGTCTTGTTAATCATTTCTGCGCCCATCTTCTCGCAAGCTTCCTTAGCTGCTGTCAAGAAGTTGTTGTCGTATGTTGAGTTTTCATCATGAAGATAGATGAAACCGAACTTGAGGCTGTCGGCACTTTTGCCTGAGCTTTCGCCGGAACTGTTGCTTGAGCTGTTGTTAGAACCACAGCCTGTAAATACAGCGGCAAATGAAAGCACCATTAATGCAGCCAGTGTAATTGATAATAACTTTTTGAACATTTATAATTCCTCCTCAAAAATTGTCAAAGAGCTATGCTCTCCGCTTATAAATTAACTGCAGAAAACAATACCGTTTTCTTCAGTCATTTCCTTGATCATTGCCAGCGACTCAACTCTGATTCCCATATCACGAATTATTTTTCCGCCATCCTGAAAAGCCTTTTCAATAACTATGCCTGCTCCCACAGTCTTGGCACCTGCGTCATTAATAAGATTAATCAATGCCGATAATGCGCTGCCCTTTGCAAGAAAGTCATCAATTATGAGAATACGGTCATCCTTATTTATAAACTGCTTTGATACATAAATATCATAGTCTTTCCGGTGCGTAAATGAATATACCTTAGAGGTATATATATCAGAATATATATTTATAGTTGGTGTTTTCTTTGCAAATACAACAGGAACATTAAAATATTGTGCAGTTAAACAGGCAATACCAATGCCGGAAGCTTCAATGGTGAGGATTTTTGTGATTTTTTCATCTTTATAGAGTCGGTAAAACTCCTTGCCCAATTCAGAAATAAAACCGGTGTCAATCTGGTGGTTTAAAAAGCTGTCAACCTTTAACACATTGCCCTTACCTACATGACCGTCCTTGAGAATTCTGTCCTCTAAAAGCTTCATATTATCTGCATCCTCTGTTTCGAAATAAAAATATAAAAATATTATACTACATTGTTCGACAATATTCAATTATTTATTTTTATATAATATGCAGAAATATTAAACGAATAATTAATAATTTTAATACAATTTAAATAATTTAGGCTAAATGAATAATTAAAAACTGTGACATCAGGCAAAAATTAAACAACAAAAAGACATAAAGTTACTATTTTGTTGTTTAAGGTATGTATTTTGTGCTGACGGCACAACTTAAGGCAATTCATTCAATACACCAAGGTGCCGGCTTTTATATTCGTGTGAAAGAAGTCGAAAAAGACTTAATGCAAACACTTTTTAATTTAACGTGTGCAAAAAGAAAAGAACCGCATTCCTGACACATTGTATCAAAATCACAGTTCTTATTTTTCAACAGATTATGAAAAATTTTTCGCATCTGACGCAAGAAATTAACTTAAAAAATAATGCCCCGATACGCAATTTGCGTACCGAGGATTTTCGACTTCAAGGCATTTTTTAAAAGAAAAATCATTTTTTATGTTTTCTTTGATACTTTCCTATTAACTCACCTTTCGCCAATACATAATCATTCATTGCATTGAGCAAATCATTCTTTTTACTTTCAGAGTTCAACTGAATTTTTTTACTCAATGCGTAAACGGTGAATCTATATCTATGTTTCCAATTGAATGGCGGTTTTGGGCCCCGATAGCAATGTCTGCCATAAGCAATACCCTGTTCAATATGAATTGGTTCATCTACAACTGTACCTTGGGGCAGTCCACACGGAATTCTATTGACAGGGGTTATATTCCATGCCACCCAGTGATTAAATCCGGGCTGAATAGGATGATCCAAATCATCCATAATGATAGCAAGCGTTACCGTTTCGGCAGGTAAACCTTCAATATCTAACTCTGGTGATCTATCGTTGCCGTAACCGGCACAACAGTCTGGTATCCAATCATTGTATTCAAATTGCGATGATTTAATAATCAATTCTTCCATTATCAATTTTATGTCCTTTCTTCCAATGGTAAAATTCCGATTTTCCAATCTCTGCCCCAAATGCTTTGCAATACAATTTAGCTGCTTTAAAACTATTTTTCGCATAAACTTGATTATAATTTTTCATAATGCCTATCTTTTTCTATTTCAATTTTTCCTCTTATTGACATATTCCAAAAACTCTTTTGTTTGGGACCAGTATTTTATTCCCCAATTTTCAAAATTCCATTTCTCCATATAATCATTGCACTCATAATCAATGTAGTATAACTTATCTTCCTGTACCACAAAATTAGTCGGAAAATAATCGATATTGGTGTTAGCAGGATATAAAACTGCGCACATTTCTTTCATCTGCTCTACAAAAGTCGGTTTTACCTCATTTCGCAAAACATAATCAAATACGGTATCTCCCTTTATGTACTCTTTCAGAATTCTTTCCTTTTCAATATCCACCTCAAACATCTCAGGCATGGGAATTCCGATTTCTTTCAAACGTTCATAATCCTTCATTTCCGATTCAATTTTGTTTCCGAACTGATAATAATCACAGGGTTCATGGTGAATCTGTTTCAGCACATATTCATTCGTCCCATCGGTTACCAGATAAGAATATCCCCCTTTTCCGTGACCTAACAATTTTATAACTTCGTATGACTTTTCATTTACACACATCTTTTTCACTGTAAATTTCTCCTCATATAATGTCGATTTCTCCAACTGTAAAATGAAGGTACAGCACTATCCGTTTTTCACTGTTTTCTCCAATATCTTTAATCCTTCTTCCACGCTTGTCCCGAGAATTTCCTGTGTTTTTTTGAAATCATAAACTTCATGCAATTTGTCGTGAGTCTGAATAAACCTTTCTTTCCCATATTTTTTAATAAACATAGCCTGAGCTTTGCAGGCATTTGCCCCATCGTTGGTAGGCTGATAGAAACCCTTCGTGCAATTTTCCAATTCATCACATTCATAGCAGCCGTTAATTCCCTTTTCGTAGCAACAAACGATGTTCGGGCATTTTCCGTTTTCCTGAAATGCACCGTAGGAGCAACAGCTGAATACAGAACGACAGCCTCCGCACCACTGCCCAAGGAAACAATGATTGCAGGAAAACCCGCAATATGCAATCGTTTCAACATCTTTTCTTGCAGCCTTTACAATTTCAGCCTTCCACTTTGCACCATTCTCGTAACGCCTGTCCTTTTCAAAACCCTCTGTTGCAAGAGCTTTTCGATATACCCGTGAATCCTCACTATTGATGTCTTTTTCCGTCTTAAAAAACTCATATCCATATTTTTCATATAGTCCGATATGATTTGTGGAAATATATATGTATTCACATCCCATAACAGTTGCGATACTCTCTGCATAGTCTAAAAGCATCCCTGCATAGCGATGTCCCCGATACTTCGGAAATGTATATAAAAAGCCAATCCACGGTGATAATCTTGTTGGCTGAATATCGTCCAGCGGAGCAAAGGTGCAAAATGAAATCAGTTCATCACCCTCCACAAGCATCGGTACTAACGCAGTTTCGCCTACCGTTTTTTTGAGATTGTTTTTACATAAAAGGCGGTACAGATATTGTCCTGCTCCCCAATCACACTTTTTTATTTCATTTAGCCAATGCTCTTTATTTCCCGTTGTAAAATATTCAATAATTCTCAATCTAATCCCTCCGTCTGTAAAATTCTGTTGTCTTTAATATTTACTCTATTTCATTTTTATCAGCCGTAATCTCTATCTGATTCCCTTCCGGATCAAGTATACAGCTTTCGTAATAGCCATCACCTGTTGTACGAGGGGCACTGATTACTTTATATCCCTCATTCTTTATTCTCTCTGTAATTCTATCCACATCCTCTTTTCCGCCAACCGTAAAAGCAATATAAGTAAACCTTTTATCCTACTATTTCTTACAGAGTATTATGCTTTTTCTGTGGCGTTACCCCACCGACAGAGGATTCCACCAGCGCCTTTGCCGTAGACATATCCATTGTGCCGTCCCTCAGCTTGTCTGTAATCACAATACCGATACACACCTGACTGAGGTCATGGCTGACTGTTTCTTTTGAAAAGCTGTCCTTGTCGGTAATGACAAAAGCTGCGATACCGTTGGCAAATATAATCATATGGTTTAGCAGTTCCTCCGCATCAACTTGTGACAATCCGAATGTTTTCATAATTTCCTCCACAAGAGGATTTATGATAATTTCAAACTCCTGTTTAAAGCGGATATATGGGCTATGTTCATTCCCTTGTGACAGGAATAACAAGCGATAAAGATTTGGTTCCTCCGCCGCAAATCCAACCCACCTCATTCCAAACTCTTTAAACGATGGCGAGTAGTCGAAAATATCTGCCATATATGCCTGAAACTTCTGCTTTGCAAGTCTTCGCACTTCCTCCCGCAACTCCTCCATACTGTTCCACACGGTAAATATAGGGGACGACGATGTGTTCAGCCGTTTTCCGACTTCACGAGCCACAACTGCGTCAATGCCTTTCTCCCGAGTCAGTTCATAGGCTGCATTTACAATTTCTTCTTTCGTATACTTCGGTTTTGGTGGCATAATGTCATCTCCATTTAAAAATCATTGTTTTATAACACTTGTTTCGTAACATCTGTTTTTAATATATCATACTTCTTTCAACCAGTCAAGAGGATTTTTTGAAACTACACTACTAACAATCAAACATAAAACTAAAGGATTAAAATAGCTAAAAAATATATATCCTCTAATCTGTAACCGAAAAAGGCTCAAATTGTACCATATGTTTCTTCAAGAAAAGATATAATAAGAAATACAATTACCTTGTCAGAAGGTATGAAAAGCCGACAAAAGGCTTTCTGAGATAACACATGAATGTGACGAACGAATTAACCGAGAAAGAAAACTTCAGATTTCATTTCCGAGTAAGCGGAAAAGCCACTCGTTATTGATAAATGGGATGAAGAGCTTTTTGTAAACATTCTGGAAACAGACACAGTACACAAGGACGGGCGGATAACATTCCTGTTTAAAAACGGAACAAGCATCAAAGTCAGGGCTGAATAAGTCCCTTCTTTTATGCAAATTAAAAAACGGTCAGGTTATTTTGTTATTATGATATTAAGTAATTATATATGATATATTGCATTGTCCTTTATTTGACACAGTCGTTGAGAGATAATGTTAATGAAAGGATTAAATCTTAAAGAAGAATCAATACTGATAATTATGATTTCAGCAAAAAGCTTTATCACTATTTAATATCAAACACACATAATTTTTAAACAGGAGGTTTTGAAATGGCTAACTTTATTGAAAATCTGGGACTTGAGGAGATTTTAGAATCGGAAGAAACTTTGAACGGATTTCTAGGCTACATACTTGAAAACGGCAAGGCTATCGTAGGTTATTCGGGTAATCCGAATATTTATATGCCTATGGGTATGGCAGATTTCTTTGTAAGAACGATTATTGACAAAGATGCGGAGTCGATTGACGTTGTCGGTCTGGATACTCATGTAGCGGGAAGAAATATCTGGAAAATGCGTATAAGTATTGACATTACTCCCGAAGACGCCGATGCCCACGAAAAGCGTCTGGTAATGTCACGAGATACTGACGGAAGAGGTATGGCGGTTGTGAATGTGCTGAATGCCAACGTGCTTCCGAGTTTTTTGGAGGATGATGTCTGTGAATTGCAAATGTGCGCCTTCGCTGACTCAATTGACTATTTTGCAGATGAAAGCGAATACGAAAAGGCTCAGCCATCCACACCTACGGGACAGAAATATATGCTGTCAGACGGCAGTATTTTTCCAAGCGGATTTATGCTTAACCACGACCCTGACCGAAGTGAGGACGAAAAGGATTACAGTCTTGACGACAGAGTGTTGATAAGAGATACAGTTAAAACGTTATTCAGAGGAACTGTCAAAATTGGTGAAGACTCCATTGATTCATTTTTGAGATGCCTGATAGATACCGAATTCGGAGAATTGGAGCTTATACATACACTCGACCTTGTAGACAAATCTCAATATGATAACATAAAAGAAGGTGCTACTGTAGCAGGTGTTTTTGTATTATCGGGTGACGCTGCAATATACAAATATTCCGACGGCTTTGTGCTTGATGAGGAGCACGATTTGATGGCGCTGAGGTATAGTATCTGCCAAAAAAATGCCGAAAGACTGCGAACAATATTCGCCAAAGACTCCGTATATATTTCAGAAACAAACGGTACCGAGATTAACGGAATCGACGGAATAATCGCTAAAATTAAAGAGGTTATGGATAGCAAAAGCAATGATTATTCTGCATATATGGCAACTATAACAAGCACTGACAGCGACTCTCTTAAATACTCTGCTCAAAAACGCTGTGTAATACTTGCAAACGGTGAAGACGGAGATTATGAATCCATAGCATTTATAGAAACCGACGAAAAAGGCAGAATAGCAAAGCTGACGGTTACCGATAATCCCGGCTATTATTTTGAAATTGACAGAGCTCCTGAAACAGAATTTACAGATTTCGATGAGTTCAGAACACCGGAAAGTTACAGCGAGGCTATGATTACAAGAGCTAAGGTCACCGGTTTTCTTGATGATGAAAGCAATATAAATCAATATCTTGACTTAGACAATACTCCTGAGCATATGTTTTTCCTGCAAAAAGCCAAGGCGTTGGATGTTGCAATAGGATTATTCAGTAGAAAAAATCCGGAAGGCGACGTGGAGCAATTTATAAAAAATCTTTTCGGATACTATTTTGCAAAAGCGGTTGAATTAGGATTTTCAAGGGAGATAAGCGGAAACTTTACTGCTTTTCATTTCATACATTTTGCGTTAGTTGAAGCTGAAAAAGACGAGCCTGTTTTTGGAATAAGACGTGATTTGATTCCAAAGCTGGAGTACGCTTATGATAAAGGAAAAATATTCTATAAGGATTTTTCTCTCTTTTACGAATTTGACATTGATAACGAGGAATATAAAAATAAGCTGATAAACGCTTTTGTTACCATCCAGAAAATTGGCTTAAAATGCGTAAACCGTGATTTTATGAAAAGCTATTTCGGCTTGTCTTTTTCGGGAACACAGTCAGATTCAGTCAAAACCGAATATCCTATTCCCGAAAGCCTGCAAATACTTCACTACTGCTTTAACAGTAATAATTTCAACTGTCTTTGCAGATGTTTGTCAGAAAACTGCACATACACCTCGCATTGGGTAATGGAGGAAATGGTTGGAGCGAGGGAAATAGAGAATTATCTTAAAGCAAAATCCGACGCAATTGAAAAATCTCAGGCATATGTTCAGGCGGAATATGCTGAAATACATTCAGGATCTTGCAAGGGCTTTGCACTGGCTATGTTTCAGAACGATTTCAGTTCACCCTCGTGTCTGATTATCACAAAGCAAAACAATCTGCGGGAAATCGAAAGCATAGAAATCTGTATGCCCGAGCTTTTTGATTATACAATATTATCCTGACATCTTTTTCGGGAAAGGTAAGAACCGCAATATTTCTATGAACACGCAAGTAATCGGGAAATCGGTAAGAAATGTTTATTTTTATAACGGAAAATCTCTTACAGTGTGCGAAAATTATAATAAAATGAAAACTATTTAAGTGCGCATTACTTTAATATAGAGTAAAACAATAACTATTGTTCAGCTCAATTAATGTTTTGCCGGTATACCACCTACGTATTTACCTGTTATTGTGATAATATATACACAGCAATATAAATAATTATCAACAGAAGTATTATTGTTCAAAAGCCTGACAAACAAAAAAAGACAATCAAAAGATTACCTTTAATGTGTGGTGTAATGGGTTTCCACAACCCTATGGTATAGTGCTTTGTCTTCGTTTAAGCTTTCATTATATTTATCAATACTACGCTTTTTCTTTCACTCTATCTTCAGCACATCAATTTCAACTCTGGATAATTTCGATAATTATTGTGATATTTTATTGCTTTTTTCATATATATGTGTTAATATATACTTAATATAATTATGTATTTTATAAAGCATAAACAAAATAAAAAGGACCCGAAAAACGGATCCTTAAATCACACACTGTGATGGTTGCCAAAGCAACGGTTTGAATAAATTTTTATTTGAACTCATAGTGTAATCTCATAAGGTTTTGAGATTGTTTATATTATACATCAAAAAAATTTATTTGTCAATATAAAGGAGCTGTTTTTATGAAAGACTATTATATCGGAATTGATGATGGTACAGATTCAGTTGGTTGGGCTGTTACAGATACAGATTATAACCTATGCAGGTTTAAAGGAAATTCTATGTGGGGAGTCAGACTTTTTGATGAAAGCAACACCGCCGCAGAGAGAAGAGCCTTTCGCACCGCAAGACGAAGAACCGATAGAAAAAGACAGCGTATTGATTGGCTGCAAATGCTGTTTAATAAAGAGATTTCTAAAAAAGACATTGCGTTTTTTCAGAGATTAAATGAAAGCCGGCTTTATCCCGAGGATAAGTCATCGGATTCTCCATACGCCCTTTTTGCCGATGAAAATTTTACAGATGTTGATTTTCATAAGCTTTATCCAACTATTTATCATTTGCGTAAGGAGCTTATTGAAATCCACGAGCCTCACGATGTAAGGCTTGTGTATCTTGCTTTGCATCATCTAATAAAAAACAGAGGTCACTTCTTGTTTGATAATATAGGCTCTGACTTTGAAAAGGAGTCTTCGTTCGAGGTGCTTTTTGCAAATTTGCAGGAACATATTTATACTGAATACGAGCTTATTCTTGATTGCACAGACTGTACTCTGATAGCAGATATTTTAAAGGATAAATCAAAAAGGAAAACAGCAAAATCTTCAGAAATCTGTAAACTTTTTGGAATAAACAAAAAGGACTATCCAAGACAGACGGCAATTATATACCTTTTGTGCGGACAAACTGTAAAGCTGTCTGATTTATTTGGTGATGAAAACTATAACAACGAGGAAAAGCCTTCAATTACATTTGAAAAAGACTATGACGATAATGAAGATTATTACCGTGACTTGCTCTTGGAACGCTTTGAATTGATTGAGCGAATCAAGGCACTGTACGACTGGGCAGTGCTTGCAGATATTTTAAGGGGCGAAAAGTACATATCTTTTGCAAAGGTAAAAACCTACGAAGAGCATAAGAGC
The DNA here is from genome assembly GCA_902766885.1 of uncultured Ruminococcus sp. Classification (GTDB taxonomy): domain Bacteria; phylum Bacillota; class Clostridia; order Oscillospirales; family Acutalibacteraceae; genus Ruminococcoides. The sequence continues at coordinate 18,276 of CACXFS010000077.1, forward strand.
GATTTACATCTCTTAAAGACTTTTGTTAAGGAAAGATGCAGGTCTGAGTATAATGAAATTTTCAGAGAAACAAGAAGCGGTCTTAACAACTATACCGCCTACTGCGGAAAGTATAAGGAAAACGGAAAAAGCGGTGTTATTCTGCACAGAACAAATCAGAGTGATTTTTGCAAATACTTAAAGGGTAAATTTGACAAGCTCGACAAAACAGGTTATGAAGAAATGTTTAAGAAAATCGAGAGCTGTACTTTCATGCCTAAAATTGTAATCAAAGACAACGGTGTTATTCCAATGCAGGTCAACAAAAGCGAGGTTAAGGCTATATTAAAAAACGCATCGGAATACCTCGATTTTCTTAATGAAACAGACGAAAAAGGTGTGTCAGTAGCCGATAAGATTCTGCAGATTTTAGAGTTCCGTATTCCTTATTATGTCGGGCCTCTGAATTCTCACAGCGATAAAAAGTGGATTGTGCGTAAAAGCGGAAGAATTTATCCGTGGAATTTTAACGAGATTGTTGATGTTGACAAATCGGCAGAGGAATTTATAAAAAAACTGACTGCAAAATGCACCTATCTGCCAGATAAGGATGTAATTCCCAAAAATTCTGTTTTATACAGTAGGTTTATGGTTTTAAACGAGCTTAATAATCTCAAACTTGACGGGGAGAAACCTGATGTCAGCTTTAAACAGTCTGTCTTTAACGACCTTTTTATGCGCCGAAAAAAGGTAACACAAAAAGCATTGAGAGAATACATAAAATCAAAAACAGGTAATGAACCTGAGATAACCGGTATTGACGGCGACTTTAAATCAAATATGCGCTCTGCTATAGAGCTTGCCGATTTTAATTTATCTGAGCAGGAAAAAGAAGAAATAATTACTGCAATCACTATATTCGGCGATGATAAAAAGCTGCTTAAAAGGCGAATAAAAACGAAGTATTCCGATAAATTATCCGAAGATGAAATCAAAAGAATCTGTAAATTAAAATATAAGGACTGGGGCAGATTATCTCGTCAGTTTTTGACCGAAATATATGATTTTGACAGCGAAACAGGAGAACGCAGGGATAATATTATCAATACACTATGGTATACAAATGATAACATCATGGAGCTGTTGGGTTCAAAATATAATTTTGCAAAAAGCATTGAAAATGCGGTTCAAGGTTCAACTCACAAGGCTTCAATTGAAAAAATGGTTGAGGATTTATATATTTCTCCAAAGGTCAAGCGTACTGTTTATCAGTCAATAAAAATAATCCGGGAAATTGTAAAAATAAAAGGGTATGCACCTAAAAAAATATTTGTTGAAATGACAAGAAAAGATGGTATTAAGGGCGATCGCGGGCGTACAAAATCAAGGAAGCTACAGCTTGAGGAGCTATACAAAAAGTGCAAGGACGACAGCAGAGAGCTTTGGGAGGAGCTTGAAAAAACTGAAGACGACAAATTCAAACAGGACAAGCTGTTTTTGTACTATACTCAGATGGGCAGATGTATGTATTCAGGCGAAAGAATTGAATTGAAAGATTTATTCAATAATAATCTGTATGATATTGACCACATTTTCCCTCGTTCAAAAATTAAAGACGACAGTCTCGATAACCGTGTACTTGTAAAAAAACAGATCAACGCTCACAAAGACAACGACTTTCCGCTCGACAGTACTATCAGAGATAAAATGAAGGAACATTGGCGTTACCTTGTTACTAATAATTTTATATCTAAAAAGAAATACGACAGATTAACCCGAGTTACCTGTCTTACCGATGATGAGCTTTCTGATTTTATTGCAAGACAGCTTGTGGAAACATCTCAGTCAACAAAGGCAGTAGCATCATTGTTAAAAACCTTGTATCCTGAAACTGAAATAGTTTATGTAAAGGCAGGATTAGTCAGTGAATTCAGAAATTCCTTTAAAAAAGAAGATCTGTCGTTCAAAAAATGCCGAGAGGTAAATGATCTTCACCACGCAAAGGACGCTTTTCTTAATATTGTTGTCGGCAATGTTTACAATGTTCGTTACACTCACAACAAAGCAATATTTATCAAAGGCTTACAGACTAAAAAATATAGCCTTAATAAAATGTTTTCGTTCTCGACTCCAAATGCGTGGGATACCGAAAACGGTAAATCGTTTGGCATTGTGAGAAAGACGATGAATAAGAATAACATTCTGTATACAAGGTATTCATATATGCAAAACGGAGGGTTATTTAAAATTCAACCGCTCAAAAAGGGATGCGGTCAGGCACCGCTAAAAAAAGAATTCCCATTGTGCGATATAAACAAATACGGCGGACACGACAGACCGACTGCTTCTTATTTCTCTTATGTAAAGTATGAGGGCAAAAAAGGCAAAGAGTGTCGTCAGTTGATTGCAATCGATAATTACTTAAAAAAGTATTATGAGGAAAATCCGACTCAATATTTGACAGAAAGACTTTGTCTTAAAAATCCTGTTGTGCTTATACCTGTTGTAAAATACAACTCTTGCATAGAAATTGACGGTTTCAGACTTCATATAAGCAGCAAATCAAACGGTGGAAAAATCATTGTGTATAAACCTGCTGTTCAGCTTGTGTTAGGTGCCGAAAAAGATGCCTATATCAAAAGAATATGTAAGGTATTAACTCAACCGGAGAATTACAAAATCACAAAATTCGACCGTATCAGCGAAGAAGAAAATGTTGCTATATTTGACGTCCTTGTTGATAAAATGTGCAATACAGTATTCAAAATTAAATTTGCTGATATGGGTAAGAAAATAAATTCTCACAGAGATGAATTTGCAGCTCTTGAAATCAGAAAACAGTGCTATGTATTAAATGAAATTTTAAAGATGATGCACTGTAATGTTGTTGTCGGTGATTTAACTTATATAAAAGAAGCAAAAAAATCCGGAACAATCACAACTAATTCAGTGTTGTCAGAAATCAAAAATGCAAATACCATTTACCTTGTTAATCAGTCGGTAACGGGATTATTTGAATCCAAGGTAGATTTGCTCAATATTTAGAAAAAGGAGGAAGACGACAGTGAGCTGGCGTACAGTCGTAATTACCAAAACCTCAAAGCTTGACTACAGTATGGGGTATCTTGTAGTGCGTGATGTTGATAGCACCGCAAAAATACATATAAGCGAAATATCCGTTTTGATTGTTGAAAGCACGGCAGTGTCAGTCACTGCCGCACTCCTTAACGAGATGATTTCAAAAAAAGTAAAGGTAATATTTTGCGATGATAAACATAACCCGTCATTTGAACTGACCCCGTACTACGGCAGTCACGATTGCAGTTTAAAGCTGAAACGGCAAATTTCGTGGAACGAAACAGTAAAACAATTTGTATGGACGCAGATTGTAGCCGAAAAAATTAAAAATCAGGCTGCTGTTTTAAGCTATTATGGACTTGAACAGAGTAATCAGCTTTTAGCGTATATAGATGAGCTTGAGCTAAATGACAAAACTAATCGTGAAGGACATGCCGCAAAGGTATATTTTAACGCCTTATTCGGAAAAAGCTTTTCACGTAATGATGATTGTCCGATAAATGCAGCACTGAATTACGGCTATAGTATAATCCTATCTGTTTTTAACAGAGAAATAGTCGCAAGCGGATATGTTACTCAGCTTGGTCTATTTCATAATAATATGTTCAATCAGTATAATCTCAGTTGCGATTTAATGGAACCATTTAGACCTTTTGTTGATACGGTTGTAAAAGATATGAATCCTCAGAAATTTGAAAAGAAAGAAAAATTACAGCTGTATAGTCTGCTTAATGATGAACTTAAAATTGACGGAAGAATACAAACTTTTATTAACGCAATAAAGGTTTACTGTAAAAGTGTTTTTTCAGCGATAGAAGATAACGATACATCGCTTATTAGGTTTGCAAGTAAATGAGTTATAGATTTATGAGAATAATTGTAATGTTTGACTTACCCACAGAAACCCCTTTGCACCGCCACAATTACGGAAAGTTTCGCAGATATTTAATCAAAAGCGGCTTTATGATGCTGCAGGAATCGATATATGTAAAACTTGCCTTAAATCAGAATATTGCGAACGCAATTGTTGACAACATAAAAAAGAACAGACCTCCCGAAGGGCTTGTCCAGATCTTGTCGATAACAGAAAAACAGTTTTCAAAAATGGAAATAATCACCGGAGAATATTCTACCAATACTATTGATTCCGACGAAAGGCTGCTGATATTATGAAAATGCTCTATAAATATATGTCTGAGACCGTTAATATAGAAGATACCGGCGCTATACTGTTAGTGATTGAAGACAAACATCTTTTCAGAAAAACTGTTTTATCTGTTTATCACAATAACGAAGATGAACTGTTCGTTTTTTCAGAGAATTACAAGCCGTTAGATTTTGCAAAAAACATACGATTTGTCGACAATATTCTTACTTTTGAGTTTGCAGACAAAAAGCTTATGACAAAAGTTAGCGCTTCTTTAGCAAATATGTGTAATGAAAATTTCTTTGATGAGATTATGCAACTCAGAGAAAGTTGTAATAGTTTATGCAGTAAGCTTTCTAAGGAATATGATTTCGACTTTGACTTTTGCGACAGCATAGAAACATCTGCTTTCATAAAACTATTTGCATTCACTCCTCGCAATGACTCTGTAAACAGTACAGAAAGATTAATTAGATATCTTAGACTGTTGGCAAACTACTTGGGAATAAAGTGCTTTATCTTGCAAAATATGCATTTGTATCTAAGCGAAAATGAAATTGACAAGCTTTTACGCACTGTATCTATGCATAATATCTGTATTGTTGATATAGAAAACTCTGTTCCGAAGTGCATATCAAAGCTTGAAAAGCTTATCATTATTGATAACGATTTATGTGAAATAATTGACAAAGAATACTAAATGTTGTACCATAATCTTATGAAATTACCATGCACATAATAGTGGGTGCATTTTATTTGAGGTTTGAGAATAGTGTAATTTCATAAGGTAGTAAAACTTTTAAGTTTATGCTTAAGGTCGCACAGTCGTTTGAGAATAGTGTAATTTCATAAGGTAGTAAAACGATAGCTCCGTCAGATACGGTTGATAAGTTGTTTGAGAATAGTGTAATTTCATAAGGTAGTAAAACCACGTAAGTAATTATATGACTGCTCGTCCAGTTTGAGAATAGTGTAATTTCATAAGGTAGTAAAACCAATTCGCATTTTACCATGTTAAAATACTTGTTTGAGAATAGTGTAATTTCATAAGGTAGTAAAACAATCTTGTTTTTATCAAATATGCTGTCTTTGTTTGAGAATAGTGTAATTTCATAAGGTAGTAAAACTGTCGTGGCGAGGTTGGCGAAAGCAGTATTGTTTGAGAATAGTGTAATTTCATAAGGTAGTAAAACTAAAACAGTTTCAGAATATCTTTGCTTCAAGTTTGAGAATAGTGTAATTTCATAAGGTAGTAAAACAACATCTGCGTTAAAGTCCGCAGGAACGCCGTTTGAGAATAGTGTAATTTCATAAGGTAGTAAAACTTATGATGGCAAAAGGAACCCCTCTGTTGTGTTTGAGAATAGTGTAATTTCATAAGGTAGTAAAACTGAGATAGCCTCTTGTACGCTGACCGCAGTGTTTGAGAATAGTGTAATTTCATAAGGTAGTAAAACTGGATACAAACCTTGTACAAAGAAAATCCAGTTTGAGAATAGTGTAATTTCATAAGGTAGTAAAACCGAAAACGGCAGTATCAAAGCCGAAAACCTGTTTGAGAATAGTGTAATTTCATAAGGTAGTAAAACGAAAGGCTTTTATTACATACTCGACCATTGGTTTGAGAATAGTGTAATTTCATAAGGTAGTAAAACGATAGCTCCGTCCGATACGGTTGATAAGTTGTTTGAGAATAGTGTAATTTCATAAGGTAGTAAAACGAGCTCTCTGCTTTTGACTATTTCATCAGGGTTTGAGAATAGTGTAATTTCATAAGGTAGTAAAACTGATTCGTCGCCGTATTCGGCGATTTTATCGTTTGAGAATAGTGTAATTTCATAAGGTAGTAAAACCCTATATACAGAGAGATGACGGACGACGAGGTTTGAGAATAGTGTAATTTCATAAGGTAGTAAAACAAAAGCTCACAAGGTAAACCGTTGCTGTCAGTTTGAGAATAGTGTAATTTCATAAGGTAGTAAAACGAAAGCGAAAAAGTGGATTGCAATTATCAGGTTTGAGAATAGTGTAATTTCATAAGGTAGTAAAACAATCACAGAATTAATGACCTTGAAGAATATGTTTGAGAATAGTGTAATTTCATAAGGTAGTAAAACCGTTTTAATTGAGGCTGACATATGGCATATGTTTGAGAATAGTGTAATTTCATAAGGTAGTAAAACAGTCAATCGACAAATTGCAGATTACACTTGGTTTGAGAATAGTGTAATTTCATAAGGTAGTAAAACTGATGTTACAACGGAGATTATAAACGCAAAGTTTGAGAATAGTGTAATTTCATAAGGTAGTAAAACTTAAGTCTGGGAGTAAAGCGGATAATACTGGTTTGAGAATAGTGTAATTTCATAAGGTAGTAAAACAGCTAATGTATTTATAAGTTTACCGGTCAAGTTTGAGAATAGTGTAATTTCATAAGGTAGTAAAACCGCATTTGGAGAAATAAGAATAATATCATAGTTTGAGAATAGTGTAATTTCATAAGGTAGTAAAACTAAAAACGTTGGGGCACAATACCACCCAGGGTTTGAGAATAGTGTAATTTCATAAGGTAGTAAAACAAACAAAGCTTTATGATGGTACTCATTTTTGTTTGAGAATAGTGTAATTTCATAAGGTAGTAAAACTTTGCTTACTCTGCAACATCGCTCTCACCTGTTTGAGAATAGTGTAATTTCATAAGGTAGTAAAACATCGGGTGGCATTATGAAGTCATTCCGACTGTTTGAGAATAGTGTAATTTCATAAGGTAGTAAAACTCCATAAATATGTTATATAATATTTATAGTGTTTGAGAATAGTGTAATTTCATAAGGTAGTAAAACCAATCTAAATAGTTCTTGCCAATCAGCTTTGTTTGAGAATAGTGTAATTTCATAAGGTAGTAAAACCTTATTGCTCTTTTTTCTTTTTCTTCCGATGTTTGAGAATAGTGTAATTTCATAAGGTAGTAAAACACAGTTAATCGACTACGTTATGGACAATGAGATTGAGAATAGTGTATTTGACGCTTTTTAAAGTCGATTATTCATACAAAAATTGAAAATTATACCTATTTTGAAAATTGAAACGGTCTGTGAGTATAGTATCAGAATATAAAATCGGGTGCAAAAGCGCACTTAAAGGTTGACCTTTTTATTAAAAAACAGCCATACTTAACAATCAATCTGACACTTTTCTGAACTGCAAAAGTGCCGTAATCACTGAATAAAAGCCGTTTCCAAGACATAAAAACGAACCGCAATTAATATACGCATTGTATCAAAATTGCGGTTCTTATTTGTCAATAGATTAAAAAAGATATCATTTCTGACACGAAAAATTAACTTAAAATAAGAAGAATGCCCCGAACACGATTTGCGTGTCGAGGCACTCGACTGGTGGAAGTGGGGGGAGTCGAACCCC
>CACXFS010000078.1 GCA_902766885.1 uncultured Ruminococcus sp.
ATATAGCAATCGTTTGTGGTATTGCCTCGAACCTGTGAAGGTTTCGGCGTTAAGAAAACAGTCCTGTGGACTGTTTTTAGCCGGAAGTGGCGAGGTTGGTACCGAATGCGAAGCATTGGGTAACCGAGCTGTCAAATGCGAAGCATTTGGTCGAGCCCTATTGTTCCCACCAGTCGAGTGCCTCGACTCGCAAATCGCGTACTGGGCATTATTCTTTTTTAAGTTAATCTCTCGCGTCAGAGCTCGCTTTTTTTTAGCCTGTTTACATTTTGTTTAATAATACATTTTAAATATATATGCGGATGTAGCTCATCTGGTAGAGCGCCACCTTGCCAAGGTGGAGGTAGCGGGTTCGAGCCCCGTCATCCGCTCCAAAAAACAAGCACCCATTGTTGGGTGCTTGTTTTTTGGTTTGCGGATAGGGGAATGATGCCGAGCGTAAAGAAAATGCTCCGGTGGAGCATTTTTAGCGAGGAGCGCAGAAGAAACGAAAACCAAGGCAACACGCCGCAAAAAACGGGGCAGGTGTTTTCTCATAAATAAAACCTACGTCATCCGCTTGCTTATATTTACACCATTTTTTGGTGCTTGTTTTTTGGCTTGCGGATAGGGGAATGATGCCGAGCGTTAAGAAAATGCTGATTTGCTCCATTTTCAATAGTCAGGCTGAATAACGGCTATGATATTAATTATTACTCCTAACCATAACGGTAGGATAGACAAAAGTGTTTGCTTGAACATAAAATCTGCCTTGTATAAAATTAATGAACCGACGGCAATTATAACAAGTCCGGCTATGATGAGGGAATAGGCAACAAAACGTTTATTTGTTTTGTTTTTGACGTACTTTTTATATTTGAATATTGTGCCTGCCGACGACCACAAAAGTGTTGTTGCGGCGTAAAAATGAAAAATTGCGAAGTAAATCAGAGCTTCAACAGATGTCATTCCAAGTGCAGATTCACTTCCGCTGTTGTATGCAATATAAATAATCGCCGACATAAGAATTGTTACAATCGCACACGGCAAGGTGCACCATAGAAAATGATACCACTTTTCTTTAATCATACAGGTATCAACGACAAAGAGAGCAAGCGGCAAAAAAAAGAAAATAATAAATACCGGCGAAAGCGTATCAAATACGGGCAGGCAAAACAGAATTATAAATATAATCAGAGCGACGTAGTTTGCAATATACAGAATTGCAATAGTCAGCTTGTTTTCAGAAGTACTTTTCATAGCTAACCTCCTTTGATATATTGTATATATGACATATTACAATTATATTATAGGTGACCTTACAGAAAAAGTCAATAAGAAATTGTTTTTTAATATAAAATTACTTAATTATACAATTAAGTAAAGGTCGGGTGATTCATTGCGAATACCCGACCTTTTAAGTGTCGTATAACTTATTTACTTTATAGGAAATTGCTCGAAAACGGTCGGCAAAGAAGGTTTTGATAATATCAACCTGCCTGCTCGGACTGCGTGTCGATACACTCGACTATTTTATCCAGACGAGGTCAGTGTCTGTTGCGATATTGTCAATGCCGTAGAGGAAAACAACCTGTTCGGGATTTTCCTGCTCCACAATCTGCGAAACACTCATTTTGTAGTAACGCATATCAACAAGGATAATTTTGCTGTAATTCTCGGCAAGGAACGGCGCAAGGCTGTGTGAAAAGCTGTCCTTTACAAGCAGAATTGTTCCGCCACTTGCGTTTGAATTTGTAATCTCCGTCAAAGCGTGGTTGCCGTCGATGAAAACGGGGTACTTGTCGTCCTCTTCAAGGTGGTCGTAAAAATACATCGAGCCGAATTCATCTGTGTTTGTGCCCTCGGAAATTTTAACCTTAATGTTTTTGTCTGTGTTTTCGGGGTTGTCCCAGATCTGAATACTGTCGGGCTGTGTAAACCAGAAACCGCTCGTCGAATACGTCGTACCGTAAAATCCGCCGTAGGTCTTTATGTCAAACTTTTCTTTCGGTGCAGGCGTGATGTTAAGCTGTTCGCAGAGCTTCTCATAAGCCGTATATGCTCCGAGAGTTGTCCAGTGGTGGTCGGTTTTGTAGTAAAGCTGATTTCCGCTTGCATAAGCATCCTTAAAGGGCTTGCGCAAATCAACAAATGAAATTCCGTTTGCACTGAGCGTTGCAGAGGTCTGCTCAAAATACGTATCGTCGTTGTACTTATCGTGAACGGCAGGCAGAACATCTTCGGCAACATAACCCGTTGACGGAGCAAACATAACCGTTACGGGAACGTCAATTGTGTTTTTGAATTTAACGATAGCGTCTACGTTTTTCTCAAGCTTGTTGTCCGTAGAAACAGGCTTGTTTATCAGATAACCGTTATCGCAGTTATACACGCCGTTTGCGCCGTTGTTGCCCGTATCAAGGCTGTAGTAGGCGTTCAGGCCCACCCAAAAGCTCCTTGCAGGGAACTGGTCGGCAAAGTAGCTTTCGAAATCCGTGCCGAATGTTCCGTCAAGAATCTTGTCAACGGATACATCGGGAAATTGCTGAAGATAACGCTTTTCGGACGAGCTGTAGTCTGATTTTGGATTAAACAGAAACCAGACAGCCATTCCGAATATGAAAATTAAGAAAACGAATGCAGGAACATATCGACCAAACCTGCTTCTGTCGTCTTTAAAACGCATATTTTTGCTCCTTATTAAAATCTGAAATACAAGAACGGGTTGTAGCTCTGGTCAACAAGGCTTGCTGTGCTGATAAGCAGAATTACAATGCAGAACAGCGTTTCGAGAATCCATATATGCCTTGTATAGGAAAAGCGTGAATAGAGCTTTGCACCGAGCGGTGTGCTTGCAATTGCCGCAACAATAAGCAGCGGCAGATAATTTAAAATAAGCGTAAGCGCCTGAGCACCGCAAAGTCCGTTGCCGAAGTTGAACAAATCTGTGAGGAAACTGCCAAGCTGTGACATATCGGTAAAGTAGAAAAGTCCCCAGCCGATAATTACGATGAACATTGTGTAGATGTGCTGTAAAACGGCAGGCAGTTTGTCAAGAAAACGCTTGAGGACGAATTTTTCGAGAATCAGCAGTAAGCCGTAGTAAAGTCCCCAGAGCAGGAAGTTGTATGACGCACCGTGCCAGAGTCCCGTAAGTCCCCATACAACAAGAAGGTTGATTATCTGTCGCTTAACGCCCTTGCGGTTGCCGCCGAGCGGAATGTAAACGTATTCCTTAAACCACGTTGACAGCGAAATGTGCCATCTTCTCCAGAAGTCGGTAATCGACTTTGCAATGTAGGGGTAGTTAAAGTTTTTGAGAAACTCAAAGCCGAGCATATTGCCCAAGCCACAAGCCATATCGGAATAACCCGAAAAGTCAAAGTAAATCTGAAACGTGTACGCAATAATCCCGACCCACGTTCCGATAACGCCGTTTTCATCGGTTGTTGCAAACATCGCAGTAGTCAGCGTGCCCATCTGATTTGCAATCAGCACCTTTTTGCCGAGACCCACCATAAAGAGCAGAACGCCCTTTGTGAACTGTTCAAGCGTTTCTTTGCGGTGAGTAAGTTGATAGGCAACGTCCTTGTAGCGGACAATCGGACCTGCAATAAGCTGAGGAAACAGCGCAACGTATGTTCCGAAGTTGATAAAGCTCTTTGAAACGGGAGCGTCGTCACGGTAAACGTCGATTACATAGCTCATTGTCTGGAATGTATAGAAGCTGATGCCGATAGGCAGGCTGATTTGCAGCTCGGGAATGTTTAAGAACGGAAGCATATTCAGCGTTTCGGTAATCATTCCCGTATATTTGAACACCGCAAGAATACCGATGTCAAGCACGCAGGTGAGAATTAAAAACAGCTTTTTCTTCTTTTTGTCCTGTCGGTACCTGTCCACCAGAAAGCCGCCGATGTAGTTGAAGAATATGTTGAACACCATCAGCGCAACGAGCATAGGCTCGCCCCAACCGTAGAAAACAAGGTTTATGATAAACAGAAAAATATTTCTGCCCTGCCTCGGAACAAGATAGTACGCCAGAAGCGTTATCGGCAGGTACGCAAACAAAAATACAAGGCTCGAAAATACCAAGCGGGTATCCCCCTATAAATCAATTATTTTATATCTCAATATACAATTATTATTTTATCCTATACAATCGCTATAGTCAATAAAAAAAGCAAGAAAAAACGGCTGCCGTTTTCAGCAGCCGTTTGAGTTTGCATAAATTATTCTGTAGCCTTGTATTCAAGGTTTACAATATTTGTGCCGTCAGCGTTGTTGATGTTTATAACAACTGTTGCGTTTTCAATTCCTACTTCTTTCTTAATCTGATTAGCCATGCTCTCAAATGTAGAAGCTAAAGAATCAAAAGCAGTTTCAAGCTGTGACTTTACAGTTTCAAGAGTAGCGTCATCAATCTGAGTCTTGTAAGTAAAATCAAATACTACCTTCTCACCCTCAGCCTTAACATCGATATCGAGCATTGACTCGAATGAAGATGTCATTGAGCTGATCTGTTCCTGAACAGTGTCGGACTCAATGTAGCTTTTAAGTTTCTGTTCGGGTGTTTCTCCGCAAGCGGTAAGACCGAATACGGTTGTTATCGCTACAAGAACTGCAACGATAGATAATGAGAGTTTTTTCATTGTTCTGTCTCCTCAAAATAAATATAAGATTGAAATATTTTACATATTTCTGCATAATTATAATCCGCTTTACAATATTTGTCAATGACAGGACAATATTTTCTAAGTTATATACATTTATTTAATTTAATTACTTTTCATTGTATTCAAATTGCCTTGTGAATTCCTTGGTTTCACTGTTGCGCAGTACTGCACTCTGATGCTGTTCAAGTACGCTTGTAATCGCACTTACGTCAATCCATATTTCGTTGTCGCTTTCTTTTTGCTTTTCGTTAAATACAAGCTCAAGTCCTATATGCAGGTGGCTCTCCGTAATGCCGTTTGTGTTTTCGGTGTCGCTGTAGCCTGTTCGTCCGACGTAGCCGATTACATCACCTGCTTTTACTGTATCGCCCTCTTTTAAGTTTTCGGCAAACGGTCTGTTCTGCCGCAGATGTGCGTAATACCAGTACCGCTTGTTGTCGTTTGAGCGTATGCCGATTCTCCAACCGCCGTATCGGTTCCAGCCCATACATTCAACCTTTCCCGATTCAACCGCAATTACGGGAGTCCCGACTGCCGCCATCATATCGTGGCCGAGGTGGGGGCGGGTGTAGCCGTAGGTTCGTAAAGCTCCGAAATCATCGTAGCAGGAGTAGGGAAACGTCTTTGCAATCGGAGAAAACCAGCGTATTCCGTATTTTTGCTCCTTAACCTTGTTACCGCTGTTGTCCTCACGTTCTTCCTCATAAGCACCGACCATTCCGCTTAATGCCGCACCGTACGCCTCTTTATAGTAAGAATAGTATTTCATATCCTTTGTAAGGCTTTCTTCGCTTTCACCGTTTGAAAGCTTTTGGGCAAAGTCGGTCATATCGGAGTATTTGTACTTTGAAAAATCACCGCCGTATTTTGCCCCGAGATATGCAAGCAGAGTTATGAAATCAAGCTTGTTTTTTTCGCCCTGAGAGGAGATGTCAAGGTCAATAGCCGATTGTAAAGCCGATTTTGTAACGTTGAACTCAACATATTTTATGTAGTTGCTGTCGGTTATATCACGCCCTCCGAAAAGCGTCATAAGTGAAATTGCAATCACCAGAACGCCCATAAAAACACAAAAAGTTCTTTTCATACGCATCACCGAAAAACACTGTAGTCTGTCGGGACAGATTATCCCGATATAAGCATAATATGATTTTCAGCGAAGATTTAGAAGTTATAAATAAAGCAAAAAACGGACGGTGTTGCCGTCCGTTCAGTATGAAATATCAGTTCAAAAAATTTTGTATGTAATTTCTGCCCAACAGTCTTTTCAGCTCAAAATCTTTTTCGGTTTCGGCAAAAAAGCGGATATTGTTTTCAAGCATAGCCTCGGCAAAATGAGTGAGCCTGCCGTAATTTTCAAACAGGCTTTCCAGCTTTTGCTGTTCAGCGTCACTAAGCTTTGCCTTGAGCTCTGAAATGTTTCCGTACTTCATTTTATCATACAGCAGAATTTTGTATGCACTTATCATATTCATAATCAGTGTACCGCATTGTTCTTTGCCCTTGTGTTTCAGATAAAAATAAGCAAGGCTTGTAAAGTCCATATTAGGAAATTCACCGTAGATATTTGAAAACTCCTGATTTTTTCCTGCATATTCAATCAGTAAGTTGCAATTGTGAATCATTCTCTGAGCGTAATCCTCTACAGAACGATAGAAAAACAGCTTGTCATACTCTGTTTTCAGAATATCCAGACAGGAGTTGAAAAAATTTTCGGGATTGTTCAATCCGTATTCAATATATTTGTCAATATTTTTTGCTATCATTCTGAAAGTATAAAGACAATTTTTACTTCTTTCGATTGTATTTTCGTCAACGTAGAAGTCGGGAAGAACACGGTAAATGATATCAATATCTTCGCCTTGTTCTCCTGATGTTTCAATTAAGTCTACATAAGAAAACAAGCCGTTTTTGTAACCTGCAAAACAGCCGCCGCACCATTTTATGCCCTTGTCAGCAAAAAAATTTTCAAATGAGCTTCTGAATGTGTCGGAAACCTGCGTTGGAATCATCGGCATAAACTCCTGTCTGTTTTTTCGGATACTAATAATACTGCTGTTATTTAATTTTAGGATAAATTGAATTTATGTCAATACCGTTTGCAAAAACGACGTATTTTTTGACAAAAATGATTATTATTCAAACGGGTCGTTGGTGTCACGCTTGTCGGAAATTTCATAGATTTTCAGGTTGTTGTCACCGTCGCACACAGCAAGGAAAATATCCTTTTGCTTTTGTCCTTTAATTTTGAGCTGTCGGTTAAGCCAGTCGGTATTGTTGCCTGTGCTTTTTAGGTTTTTCTCAAACACCTTGCCGTCCGAGATTACAACGACTTCGGGGCGTGTGCGGTTAACTCTGATTTTCATATCGAAAGGAGTGACGGGACTCTTGTTACTTTTGACAAGTACCGATAGCTGACCGTTCTGCTCAAGATAAGCCGTTTCAATATCTTCAAGGCAGAAATATCCCTTGTTTCGCAGCATTGAGAGAAATTCGTTCATATCAATTTTTGCCGTCATAAGGTTTTTCTTGTAAATCTTGCCCTTGTCGTAAAGCACGATGGTTTTACCCGTAAAAAATCGCCTTAATGCGATTGATTTCTGCGAAAGGTAGGACAGCAGAATTACTACAGCCGCATAAATTATCAGCGCAATAAGACAGTCAAAAAATTCTTCAAAACCGTTTGTTGCCATCTCGGCGGCGATTGAACCGATTGTGATTCCGTTGATGTAGTCGAACAAATTCAGGTTAGCCATCTGCTTGTTTCCGATTAGCTTTGACAATATGAATAAAACAAGCAGTGAAACAGGTGCGGTAATCAGAGCATGCCAAAAGTCCATAATAATCCCTCCGAGAGATTATTATGGACTTTTATTCAGCAAATATTCATTATTTATGCAAAACGCTCCGTTACCAAGGCTTAATCGTTCCTGTAAGCTCCGTAACACTCTTTAAGCCGTTTTCATCAAGGAAACGGTTGATTCCCTCGTTAATCTTAATAGGTGCGTACGGGTCGGAAAAGAATACCGTTCCGATTTGCAGAGCAGAAGCTCCTGCAATCAGCATTTCAACAGCGTCCTGCCACGTTGAAATTCCGCCCATTCCGATTATCGGAATGTCCACAGCATTTGCAACCTGCCATACCATTCTCACGGCAACGGGGAATATTGCAGGACCGCTCATTCCACCGGTGTTGTTGCGGATAATGGGACGGCGTGTGTTGATGTCAATTCTCATTCCCGTAAGTGTGTTTATCATTGAAATTGCGTCTGCACCGCTTGCCTCAGCCGACTTTGCGATTGAAACAATGTCGGTTACGTTTGGGCTTAATTTAACAATAAGCGGCTTTGTGCAATGTCTGCGCACTGCGTCGGTGATTGCACCGACGGATTCACAGCTTGTTCCGAACTGAACACCGCCGCTTTTTACGTTGGGACAGGAAATGTTCATCTCAATCATATCAATGTCGGTGTCGCTGAGCTTTTCAGCCATTTCGCAGTATTCCTCGGGAGTGTTGCCTGCAATATTTGCAATAACAACCGTGTTCTGTTGTTTAAGCCACGGCAAGTCCTCTTTGATGAACACGTCAACGCCCGGATTCTGCAAGCCGACTGCGTTAAGCATACCCGACGGAGTTTCCGCAACTCTCGGCACAGGGTTGCCGTCACGGCGTTTGAGTGTGATACCCTTGCACGAAATTCCGCCGAGCTTTTCGAGCGGATAAAATTCGCCGTATTCACGGCCGAAACCGAATGTGCCCGAAGCGGCAATAAGAGGATTGTTAAATTCTACTCCAGCAATTTTTACCGATAAATCAGCCATTAAAATACAACCTCCTCTGCATTGAATACGGGGCCGTTTTTGCAGACGTGCTGCATAATCTCCTCACCGTTTTTCCTTACCTTTACGGCGCACACAAGGCAGGCACCGATTCCGCAAGCCATTCTCTCCTCAAGAGAAATCTGGCACGGCTTGTTGTTTCCTTTACAAACTGCTGCAACAGCCTTTAGCATAGGAGTGGGACCGCAGGCGCAAACCTCGTCAAATTCGTTGATTCTTTCCTTTAAAATATCGGTTACAAAACCGTGAACGCCTGCACTTCCGTCGTCTGTTGCAAGCACAAGCTCAGCTCCTGCTTTTTTGAAGTCGTCCTGCAAAATCACAAGCGACTTGTTGCGAAAGCCTGTTATAACAAGCGGATTTTCAGTCTGCTTTGCGGTGTAGAGCATGGGAGGAACACCTATTCCTCCGCCGATAAGACAGTAACGCTTGCCTTTTTCAATTTTAAAACCGTTGCCGAGCGGAGCAAGAATGTCAACGTCAGTACCCGATTTCATCTCGGACATCAGTCTTGTGCCCTCGCCCTTGACCTGATAAACAAGTCTTAACACTCCGTTTTCGCTGTCGCATACCGAAATCGGACGGCGCAAAGTTTTTGACGGCACATAAACGTGAGCAAACTGACCGCATTTTGCAAGCGGAGCAAGCTCCTCGTTTTTTACCCTCATATCAAAAATACCCTCAGCAATTTCGTCATTTGAAATCAGCTGAAACTTCTGAACATCATACTTCATTTTTCCCTTCTCCTTATATATATTCAAGAATAAGCGTAATTACATTAAATTCTTCATTGCGGTAAAGGTAACATTCTTCATTCAGATTAGGATTATACCAGTTTGCAAGGTTTGCGTCGGCAATCCACTGAGCAAGATAGCCATTATAAATAATTTGGTCGGAAGTAGTATCAAAATCAAGATTTTCGTCAATTACAAAGTCAAAATACTTCTCGCCGTCCTTTGCTGCCTGTGCAATTGCATTTGTAATTTCCTCACTGTCGTTTATATCGTAAACAGTCACACAGCTGTAGCTGTAGTAGTAATACTTTGTTCCCGTACAAACGGGAGCAAAGATATTATAATAATAATCGGAATTTACATATTCACTTGACGATATTTCACTGTAAAGCGGAGATGTGCTGTGCGACTCGGAAAATTTGTCGGACGGCATGTTAAAATAGTCATATATCGGAAATTCCGTATCGCCGTCGGTGTCGTTCCACGTTACGTCAACCTCGTACCACTCACCGTCAAGCTTAACATTGTTCCATGCGTGAGATTCACCGTCGCCGGAACCCGAAATGCTGATGCAGTCAACTCCGAGCCTGTTGCACAAAAGCTGAAATGCCCTTGAATATCCCTCGCAAACGGCTTTTTTATCCACCAATGCACCGTAGGCGTCGTTCTCATGACCTACAAGTTCTTCGGATTCGGCGGCGTCTTTGTCATAAACGCAGTTTTCAACAAGATAATCATTAACATACAGTTCAAGTTCGTAATCAGTTGCGTTCTTTGGTGCACCGTCAATAATTTTATCAACCGTCTTGTTAAATTTCTCCTTCGCCTTTTTAAGCCTGTCAGGGTCAGAGTCGTCGGGCTGTACGCTGTAGCAGAGGTACAACGAGGTGCTGTCGTCATTGTCGATATATTCAAAATCGCTTTTCAGCCAGAATACCTCGGGGTGGTCATTTTTGTAGGCCTCAACAGTTTCTTCTAACTGCTTTGTGCTTAGCGGAGCGTCAATAGTAAAGTACTCGTCTGCGGCAATCTCGGCATATTCGTCAATCTTCTTATACAGCTCTCTGAGCTTGTCTGACGAAAGATTATCGTAACTGTAGCTTGTTTCAACCTCACGCTCAGGCTTAGGCTCTGTTGAAGATTCTACAGTTGTCTGAACAGATTCTGTCGGCTTGTTGCCGAGAATACTGTCAAGACCGAAATTGCACGAGCAGAGCATTACTGCGGAAAGCAAAATCGAAATGACAGCTAAAGCAGATTTTATTCTGTTATTATTTTTAGGACATTTAAAATTTATCATAAGTTAATTTTACAGTAAATTTTATATTGAGTCAATTGCATTTTCAATATTTTTATGATAATATAAAGGAAACACTGAATAAATCACACTAAAAGTTGTTTGCACATCTTGCTTGCATATTTTCCGTCAGCTTGTCCAAAAAATCTGACTGCGCAATATGCACAAACGATTTAAACAGTGTTTCCTTTTCAGTCTGTTCGCAAAATCCAGACTCTAAAAAAATACTACGGAGGAATTTAATATGAAAACGAAATCGACTGTTTACATTGTTCAGGCGGCTGTCATAGCTGCGCTTTATGCAACGCTGACAATCCTGCAAAACACCCTTTTGCCCGGTACGGCATCAGCGGCTATACAGTTCAGAGTGGCTGAGGTGCTTACGATTCTTGCGGTGTTCACACCGGCGGCAATCCCCGGACTTACGGTAGGCTGTGTAATTGCAAATATCAGCTCACTTTCAGTGCTCGGACCGTACGATATGATTTTCGGTTCGCTTGCAAGTCTGCTTGCGGCTGTACTGATGTACTTACTTCGCAACAAGAGATTGTTTAAGCTCCCCGTTGCGGCGGCTCTTATGCCTGCGCTTGCCAACGGAATTCTTGTAGGCTTTGAGATTGAATTTTTCTTTGTCGAGGGCGGTTTCCACTTTGGTGACTTCCTTTTGCAGGGCGGACTTGTGGCTCTCGGAGAGCTTGGAGTGCTGTTTGTGCTCGGACTTCCGCTTGCAAGGCTGATTGAAAAGCACGGCTTTGACAAAAAGCTTCTCGCAATAAAGTAACGTTTATTTAAAAATATATAGATTTTGCAATAAAATACCACCTGTCACATTGGCAGGTGGTTTTATTTATAGAATACTCTGTTTTTTATAATTTAATCATAACAAAGCTTTGCGGTGACATTTTAACTTTGCCGTCTGCAAATTCAGTGTTGCCGAGTTCGTAAAGCTTTTCGCCGCTGTAGCTTGTCTTGATTTCACTTTCAACGCCGAGGGGATTGAAGAACATTACAAGGTTTCCTCGTCTGTAGAAGAACGGGATTTTGCCGTCCTCGTAAACAAATTCAAGCTCGCCGTTTCCCTTTAAGTCGTCGTACTTATGGCGCAGAGCGATAATGTCTGTAACAACCTTATAAATGCTGTCCTCATCATTCTGCTGATTTTCAACAGTCGGAGCGTCTGCGCTCTTGTCAACGGGGAGATAAGGCTCGTCGCTTGTTGAGAAACCGAGATTCTTGCCGCTGTTCCACTGCATTGGAGTACGTGAACCTGTTCTGCTGAAACCGCCTTCCTTGCTGACTAAATCTTTCTGATACCTCATACCGAGCTCGTCGCCGTAATAGAGGAACGGAACACCGGGCATTGTGAAGATAAATGCGTTAAATAGCTTGATAGCTTTTTTGTCAAGATAAGCCGTAATTCTGGGCATATCGTGGTTGTTTGTCATATAGCTGATATAGCCGTTGTTCTTTGAACGCTCGTAAGCGGGAAGGTACTCGTCTGCAAAAGCCTTTAAATTGCCCTTGCCGTTCGGGTTGAAAACAGCCTTGTCGCCCCATTCGCCGCAGCGTGAAAGAATGTTGTAGCCGTTGCCGAAGTGGTCAAGGTAAAAGTCCATATGGAAACCTGCGTTGTTGATTGCACGGTCGGGAGAACACCATTCCGAAACCATTGCAGCCTCGGGATACTCCTCGTCGAGCATTTCACGAACGCCTCTCCAGATTTTAGCGGTTGCGATTTTCTCGTCATCATTTTTTACAAGCGAATCAGCCATATCAACTCTGAATCCGTCTGCGCCCTTGTCAAGCCAGAAACGCATTACGTCCTTGATTGCTTCAACCGTTGCAAGACAGTCGGGGTGGTCGCAGGGGAGCTGCCATTCGGGATGGGTGATTTCATAAAAGCCATAGTTGAGTGCAGGCTGTGAGCTGAAATAGTTTACCATATAGTTGCCGTTGCGTTCGCAGATTCCGCACATCATTCTGTACTCGGGCGGAGCGTCCCATACGTTCTGAGTAAATATATAGCGGTTTGAATATTCGCTTTCAGCGGCTTTTTTTGCTTCAAGAAACCACGGGTGAGTGTCGGAAGTATGACCGGGAACAAGGTCAAGAAGAATTTTAATTCCCTTTTTATGAGCCTCGTTAAAGAGATTAACAAGGTCGTCGTTTGTTCCGTAACGTGCGGCAACCTGCTTGTAGTTGCGCACATCATAGCCAGCATCCATAAAGGGCGAATCATAAACAGGATTGAGCCAGATTGCGTTACAGCCGAGTCCCTTTACATAGTCGAGTTTTTCGATGATTCCGTTTATATCGCCGATACCGTCACCGTTTGAGTCATAAAAGCTCTGCGGATATATTTCATAAAACACTGCGTCGTTAAGCCAGCTTGGCATAAATAACACCCTCTCAATATAATTTACATTACAATTTTATCATTTTAAGTTAGTATTGGCAATATATATTATTAATATTTTCCTGTCATTTTTCCACTAATATTCACTTGCAAAATATATGTATAAATCATAATATGTTAATAGTATTATTTTTTGGAGGAAGGGCTTTGACTGTTGATAAACTCGGAGAAAATAAGGTGCTGATAATATTATGTACTAAAGATATGGAGGACTATTCAATTGATTTTGAAAAAATAAATCTTTATGACAGCAATTCACGCAAAGCACTGATAAAAATAATGAAGCTTGGCTGTTCACAGGCAGGAGTTGAGATTAGCAACAGGAATGTTGACATTGAGGCTCTGCCTTTTGAGGACGAATGTTACATTCTAATTACAGTATATGAAAAAATCCGCCGCAGCTACAGAATGAAAGACACGGGGGAGTGCGTCTGTTATTCTCTGGGCGGCAGCGGAAATTTTCTTGATACGCTTGAAAAGCTATACAGACTCAACGTCTGCTGCAACAGAAATTCAGCTTATCTGTATGATGAGAGTTACTATATTGTGTTTGAATATCCGTCAATACCGAAAAAACTGAAAAGACTGCTTTCGGAATACGGCAAAAGAAGAATGAACAGGATTGAAACTGCACGTATCAGAGAAAACGGCAAATTGATTTGCAGTCACAACGCAATTTTACAGATAGGAAAACACCTTGTCTGAGTGTGGAGCTATAAAAACGCTTTAATTTCCCTTATGTTTTCTTCCTCGGTGTCAAGCATCTTTTTGGCAAGCGTGCTTACATGAGGGTCGTTTCCGTCATAATTTCGGATATGACGCGTCATTTTGTTAACTCCCATTGTGTTGCCTTTAATAAGCATTTCTGCAATATGCGAAGCCGAGGAGTCACGCTTGAGGTCACGCTCTGCGGCGTGACGTGTCATAGCCTTTGTAACAGGGCTTACATGGTGAATCTCTGCGCCTCGGCTGCGAAGCATACTGTTTGCACAGTGATAGATTTTTCCGTACTTTATAAGCTGCTCGCACAGCACGCCGTCAACCTTACTGTCGTGCAGCTTTTTTCGTACGCTCGTAATTCCCTGACACCCCATCTCGGCATTTTGCAGGACATAAGTAAGCATTTCAACATCATTAATCATAAAAAATCACCTCGTAACTTATTATCGGCGGGAAATTCTCTTTTATACAGCTTGAAAGATTTATAAATTTGTGTTTTAATAGTATCGGTGATATTTATGACAAATTCAAAGTTTCATACCGTCAATTTGCCTTTTCCCGACAAAGGCGACAGACGTGTGTGGATTTATGTACCCGAACATAGCGATAATGAAAAACTGCCCGTAGTCTATATGACAGACGGACAGAATCTTTTTGATGATAACGCAACGCCTTTTGGTTCGTGGAATGTTGTCAAGACTGTTGAAAATGAAATGAAAAACGGCTTGTCGGGAGCAGTGATTGTCGGAATAGACAACGGCAACGTGTACCGTGACAGCGAACTTACGCCCAAGTGCATCGGAGAAATTCAGCTCAGGGAGTTATTAAACGATATTTTCACTCCGCAGGGCGAAATTTTTGATGACTTTCTGATGAATACGGTTGTACCGTACGTTGAAGAAAACTTTCCCGTAAGAACGGACAGACGAGGCAGAGCAATCTGCGGAAGCTCCTCGGGCGGCTTGATGTCTTTCTTTTCGGGCGTGGAGCACAGCGACTTTTTCAGCTTTATCGGTGCGTTTTCGCCTGCGTTTCTCTGCTATACAAATGATGACTGGAGAAAATATCTGCTGAATAAAATTACTGACAATATGCCGTATCTCTATATTTACAGCGGAAGCGGTGACGAGCTTGAACAGATGATTTTTGAAAGCGTTGAAGAAATGTACGATTTACTGCCCGAAACAGGTTACCCGTACGATATGATGAACGAGGTAATTCTGTTTGAAAATGAGCATAACGAAAAGGCGTGGAGAGAGATTTTCCCCGATTTTCTGCATACGTTTATGAGTAAATAAAAAAGGCTGTCCTTTCGGACAACCTTTGGATTTATGTAATTTGCTTAAGCGATGATTTCGCCGTCAACTGTTCCGCCTAATCCTGCGGCGTTTGACTCGTCGGTGTCGATGTGCATTGCAGGAGCGTAGCTGGGGCTTACACGAATAACAACGTCACCGAATGTTGTTGCTCTGCCTGTGCTTTCGCCGACCTTAACGGATACAATCTGCTTGTCCTTAAGACCGAACTGCTCTGCTGTTGCTGGGTCAAGGTGAATGTGTCTTTTAGCGGCGATTACTCCGCACTCAATTTCAACCTCGCCCTCAGGACCTACGAGCTTACAGCCGGGAGTACCTGCGATGTCGCCCGATTCCTTAACGGGAGCGGCAATACCGAGCTTTCTTGCGTCTGTAAGTGAAATTTCAACCTGATCTGCACTTCTTTCGGGACCGAGGATTGACATTTTCATTTCGCTTTTCGGACCTACAACAGTTACCTTTTCAACGCAGGCAAACTGTCCGGGCTGTGAAAGGTCCTTTTTATTAGTGAGTGTTGCGCCCTTGCCAAAGAGAGCCTCAAGAGTTTCTTTGGTAACGTGAACGTGATGAGCAGATGTTTCAACCATTACTTTCATTTTAATAAACCACCATTCGTTAAATTTAGCCGTTTGCGGCTTGATATATTTATTTTACTACTAAATTGAACAAATTTCAACGGTTTGTATACGGAAAGGATAATTTTTATGTATAACACTTGGGAAGAATTGAAAACTGCCTGTGAGCAGTGCGAAAAATGCGAGCTTTGCAAGACAAGGCATAACGTAGTTGTCGGCGTGGGAAGTGAGAACGCCGAGGTTATGTTTATCGGCGAAGGTCCGGGAGAAAACGAGGACTTGCAGGGCGAGCCTTTTGTCGGCAGAGCAGGCAAGCTGCTTGATAAGATGCTTACTGCCGTTGATCTCGACAGAAACAAGAATATCTACATAGCCAATATAGTGAAATGCCGTCCTCCGCAGAACCGTGACCCGAAACCCGAGGAGCAGGAACAGTGCATTGAGTGGCTGAGGGCGCAGGTTAAGATGATTAACCCGAAAATCATTGTGTGCCTCGGAAGAATAGCCGCAGGAAGAATTATAAAGTCCGATATAAAAATCACAAAGGAACACGGCTTGTGGTTTGAAAAGAGCGGAATACAGATGATGGCTATGCTTCACCCTGCCGCAATTCTGCGTGACCCGAGAAAAAAGCCCGAGGCTTTTGATGATTTCTTAAAGCTCCGTGACAAAATCAATGAAATCTGTGACCATACTTATTGATAGCGTGGAGTGTGAAACACAAAAACGGGATACCGATTGCGGTATCCCGTTTGTTATAATTAGAACTAAAAGCTTTATCAGTTGTTGATGAGCTTATCCTCGTCTGACCAGCTGTAGAGCTTTCTTACTTCCTTGCCGATTGTCTCGGCGGGAGCTTCAGCAGCGAGCTTTCTCATTGCACGGAAGTGAGCCTGACCGCCTGCCTGTGACATATCAAGGAGGAAGTCCTTAGCAAATGTACCGTCCTGAATGTCGGAAAGAACCTGCTTCATAGCCTTCTTTGTGTCGTCTGTGATAATCTTGGGACCTGTGATGTAGTCGCCGTACTCAGCAGTGTTGGAGATTGAATATCTCATACCTGCAAAGCCTGACTGGTAAATAAGGTCAACGATGAGTTTCATCTCGTGAATGCACTCAAAGTAAGCGTTTCTGGGGTCGTAGCCTGCTTCGCAGAGTGTTTCAAAGCCTGCCTGCATAAGTGCGCAAACACCGCCGCAGAGAACAGCCTGCTCACCAAAGAGGTCAGTTTCTGTTTCTGTTCTGAATGTTGTTTCAAGAACACCTGCTCTTGCACCGCCGATACCGAGAGCGTAAGCGAGTGCGAGGTCTTTAGCCTTGCCTGTAGCGTCCTGATGAACAGCAACAAGACAGGGAACACCCTTGCCTGCCTGATATTCGCTTCTTACTGTGTGACCGGGACCCTTGGGAGCAACCATTGTAACGTCAACGTCAGCAGGAGGAACAATCTGCTCGAAGTGAATGTTGAAACCGTGAGCGAACATAAGCATATTGCCTGCCTCGAGGTTGGGCTCAATGTCGTTCTTGTAGAGAGCAGCCTGCTTCTCGTCGTTGATAAGAATCATAATGATGTCAGCCTGTTTTGCAGCTTCGGCAGCTGTATATACTTTAAAGCTCTGTGCCTCAGCCTTTGCCCATGACTTACTTCCCTCGTAAAGACCGATAATTACGTTGCAGCCCGACTCCTTAAGGTTAAGAGCGTGAGCGTGACCCTGGCTGCCGTAACCGATGATTGCAATTGTCTTACCGTCGAGTAAAGAAAGGTTACAGTCTGACTGGTAATAGATTGGTGCTTTCATGTTTTCTTTGTAGTCTTTCATTTTAATGAATCCTCCTTACCGCATAATGCGGCGTAATTAATATGTATATGTTATGCTGTAAGATTTACAGACAATGCTGCACAAG
Organism: uncultured Ruminococcus sp.; assembly: GCA_902766885.1. GTDB lineage: Bacteria > Bacillota > Clostridia > Oscillospirales > Acutalibacteraceae > Ruminococcoides. Next base: position 17,459 of record CACXFS010000078.1, read on the forward strand.
TGAGTTATGCTGTATTGTCTAAACGGAAACCGAAGCTGTGCCCCTGTCAATGGCAACAGTACCTGTTCTTACAATCTCACGGATACCATAAGGCTTGAGTAAATCAATCAGTGTGTTAACACGATTTGCACATTCGCAGTATTCAATTGTAACGCAGCTCGGAGCAACGTCAACAATTTTAGCCTGCATAATTTCAGCCGTTTTGATGATTTCGGCACGCTTTGCAGCTGCACAGTGTACCTTGATAAGAATAAGCTCACGGCTGATAAATTCGCCGTCGTTAAGACGCTTAACCTTGATTACGGGTATAAGCTTGTTGAGCTGTTTTTCAAGCTGTTCAACAACGTATTCGTCACCGTTTGCTACTATTGTAATTCTCGAAACGCCAGGTGTGTTTGTCACGCCGACGGCGAGAGAGTCAATGTTAAATCCTCTGCGGGAGAAAAGTCCCGAAATTTTTGAGAGAACGCCCGCCTGATTTTCAACAAGTATTGATAATGTATACTGCATTTTCTCACCTCATTAAATAGACGGAGTGTCGGGATATACGTTGCAGACAAGAATAAACGGCTTGTCGGAGTCAACAATTCCCTTTATAATGTTTTCAGCCTCTTCGTTGGAGCTTGCTTCGGCACAGTCAATTCCGTAGGCTTTTGCGATTGTAAGAAAATCGGGGTCGCCCTGAAGAATTGTTGCGCTGTGTCTGCCTTCGTAGTTTTTATCCTGAAGCTCACGCACCATTCCGAGTCTTGAATTTCTCATAATTATGATTTTGATGTTGAGGTTATTGCCTGCAATTGTTGCAAGCTCATTCATACCCATCTGGAAGCTTCCGTCACCGCAGATTGCAATTACGTCACGATCGGGTCGTGCAAACTTTGCGCCCACTGCGGCGGGAATTGAGTAACCCATAGTTCCCATACCGCCCGTTGTAAGGAATCTGCCTTCACGGATTCTGAAGTTGTTAGCGCACCAGATTTGATTCTGTCCTACGTCGGCAACAAGAATTGCCTTTGAACGGAACATTGCGCTTAAGTGGCTGACGAGAGTTCTCGGCTCAACATAGCCTTCAAAAACGGGAGGAGTTTTGAACAAATCCTTTTTCCACGTTTTTACGGTTTCCTGCCACTGCTCGGGAACGGTATAGTCGCCGATATTTTCAACAAGCATATCAAGAACATTTCTCATATCACCTACAATCGGAATTTCGGTCTTTACGTTCTTGCCGATTTCCGCAGGGTCAATGTCAATGTGGATAACTGTTGTATTTTCACTCATCTGGTGAGGAGCGGCAACGGCTCTGTCACCGAGTCTTGCACCGCATACGATTACGAGGTCAGCCTCGTGGAGCGCACGGTTTGCAACAGCTTTGCCGTGTGTGCCGAGCATACCGAGATAAAGCTCGTGTTCACTTGGCATAACGCCGATTCCCATCATCGTAGAGATTACGGGGATTCTCGTTTTCAATGCAAAATCCTGAAATTTAAGCTTAACGCCAGAGCTAAGAACACCGCCGCCCGATACGATAAGCGGACGTTTGCTTGCTTTGATAGCGTCAATTGCACGCTTTACCTGAATTGCGTGTCCTTTTGTGTTGGGCTTGTAGCCGATGATATTTACGCTGTCGGGATATACAAACTCCTCGATTTCGTTAGTCTGAATATCCATAGGAATGTCAATGAGTACGGGACCCTGTCTGCCTGTTGAGGCAATGTGAAACGCCTCTTTGAAAACACGGGGTAAATCCTCGGTTTTGCTGACAAGGTAGCTATGCTTTACGAACGGCTCACACGCACCTGTGATGTCAGCCTCCTGAAAGACGTCACGTCCGAGCAAATCGGAACGAACCTGACCGGTGATTGCAATCATCGGGATTGAGTCTGTGTAGGCGGTGGCAATACCTGTGATAAGGTTTGTCGCACCGGGACCGGAGGTTGCGACGCAAACACCCGGTCTGCCGCTGCAGCGTGCGTATCCGCTTGCGGCGTGAGCGGCATTCTGTTCCTGACGGACGAGAATGTGCTTTATATCAGAATCATAGATTTTATCGTAAAACGGGCATATTGCAGCACCGGGATAACCAAAGACGACTGAAACGCCCTCAGCCTCCAAACATTTTACCATAATTTCAGCACCGCTAATCATTATGTTTTTGTCCCTCCTATCCTTATAGTTTTTAATAAAAAAGCAAGTGCTTTTCAGTAATCGCTTTTAAAGCATATTATACAATAAATATATCAAAAAGTAAAGGGGTGAGAAAAAAGTCTGAAAAATATATTAAAATAAAATCAACAACTAAAATGCAAGTGCGGTAAACTTGTTGATAATGAAAATAAATTACAACTCGTTAATTCTTTATGCGAAAAATGAGCTTTCTTTTATTTCTTTAACGGAAAATATAACAAAGATTGATTATGATTGTTAATAATTCAAATAAAAGTAACAGTTCATTAATAATTTGAGTACAAGTTTGCTAAAAATCGGTTACAATTTTAATATTGCGTTGACTTTACTACAAAATTGTAGTATGATTTTCTATAGAAGAATTGTGGCGTAACATATGCGTAACCACAACCGATAGTGTGTTTTAATAAAAATGTAATATATTTAGTGGTTTTAAGACCTTTAATGTATAATTTGCATTTTGTTTTTTATAATATCTACACTTATTAGTTATTGCAAGTTCTAAACAATACTGTATTGGAGTGTAAACAATTGGAAAAATTTGTAGTTACCGGCGGCAAGCCTTTATTTGGCGAGGTAAACATCAGCGGCGCAAAAAATGCTGCTGTTGCAATCATACCCGCAGTTATCCTCTGCGACGAACCGTGTCAGATTGAAAATATTCCAAACATAAGCGACGTTGCTCTTATCAGCAGAATCCTTCAGCAGATGGGCGCAAACGTAAGAAGAATAAACAAATCATCTTTATATATAGACCCTACTCACATCAAAACCTGCAACGCAACTACCGATTTAGTAAGAGGTATGCGTGCTTCATATTATCTTCTCGGTGCTTTGCTCGGCAAGTACGGCAAGGCTAAGGTTGCCCTGCCCGGCGGCTGTAATTTCGGTGTTCGTCCGATTGACCAGCACTTAAAGGGCTTTGAAGCTATGGGCGCAAGAACCTCTCTTGTTGACGGTGCGATTATCGAGGCTGAGTGTGACGGTCCTCTTGCCGGCAATCACATTTATCTTGACGTTGTATCGGTTGGTGCAACAATGAACATTATGCTTGCGGCAAGCAAGGCGCAGGGTCTTACAATCATCGAAAATGCCGCCAAAGAGCCGCATATCGTTGACCTTGCAAACTTCCTCAACTCAATGGGAGCTGACATCAGGGGCGCAGGTACAGACGTTATCAAAATCCGTGGCGTGGGTTACCTCCACGGCGTGACATATTCAATTATTCCCGACCAGATTGAAGCAGGCACATATATGTGTGCTGCCGCTGCAACAAGAGGTTGCATTACGGTTAATAATATTACACCGAAGCACCTTGATTCAATTACGGCAAAGCTCCGTGAAATGGGCGTTGAGATTACGGAATATGACGAGTCAATCAAGATTGACGCAACAAAAAAACCGCTTAAGCGCTGTAATATCAAAACAATGCCGCATCCCGGTTTTCCGACAGACTGTCAGCCGCAGTTTGCCGCTCTGCTTATGAGCGTTCCGGGTACAAGCATCATAAACGAAAACGTCTGGGATAACCGCTATCAGTATGTAAGCGAGCTTATCAGAATGGGCGCACAGATTTCGGTAGAGGGCAGACTTGCAATCATCGAAGGCGGCGCACCGCTTACTGCCGCTCCCGTAAAGGCTACTGACTTGCGTGCAGGCGCCGCAATGATTATAGCCGCTCTTGAGATTAAGGGAGTAACAGAAATTTCAAGTATTCAGTACATTGAGCGTGGCTACGAGGATGTTGTTGAAAAGTTCAGAGCCCTCGGCGCTGACATCAAGAAGGTTTACTTTACAGGCGACAACGAGGAAGAACTCGGCGCATAAAAAGCAAAATATTTTCAAGCCGTTTTCTGTTGAAAGCGGCTTTTTATTTTAGGAGTTTTAATTATGGGATTTTTATTTGTCGGGCTCGGCGGCGCTGTCGGCGCAATGCTCAGATATGCTATCAGCCTTATACCCTACAGGGGAGGCTTTCCTCTTCTGACTTTTATCACAAATATCCTCGGTGCACTGCTTATCGGCTTTATTGTCGGCTACGCTTCAAAACGAAATGTCAATGACAGCCTTTTGCTGTTTTTAAAGACGGGACTTTGCGGAGGATTCACTACATTTTCAACCTTTTCGCTTGAGGCGTATAATCTCTTTGTAAGCGGAAGTAAAATTCTTGCAGTGTGCTATGCAGTCTTGAGCGCAGTGTGCTGTATTTTCGGCGTCTGGCTGGGAATTACGCTGTCAACTGCTGTTGTAAAAGACTGAAAAGTGTGATAAAATGATATGTAATTTACCGGATAAGGATTGATTGATTTGGCAAGAGCAGTTCCGCTGTTCAGCGGCAGCAAGGGCAACAGCTATTACATAGGCACATTAAGTGAGGGCGTCCTGATTGACGCAGGCAGGTCGTGCAGACAGATTGAAAACGCAATGGAGGCTAACGGTCTGAAAATGCAGAATGTCGGTGCGGTTTTCATTACGCACGAGCATACTGACCATTGCAGTGGATTAAGGGTGCTTGCAAAGAAGTACGGCTTTAAAATTTTTGCAAGCGAAGGTACGTTAAGAGAACTTGCAAGAACAGATAAAATCCTACCGAATTCCGATGCAACGGTAATCGAAAACGAGATTTCGGTCGGCAATATGCTTATTGAGCGAATCAACACTTCACATGATGCCGCAGAAAGCTGTTGCTATCGTGTTACAGCGTCCGACGGAAAGTCTGCGTTAATCGCAACTGATATGGGCGTAATGCTTGATGACGTAAGAGATGCGGCAAAGCGCAGTGATTTTGTCGTGCTTGAATCAAATCACGATATTGAGATGCTTAAAAACGGAATCTATCCGTTTTATTTAAAGCAGAGAATTTTGTCAGCTAAAGGACACCTTTCAAACGCCGCTTGTGCCGACGAGCTTGCAGATTTGGTAAAGTGCGGTACGCTCCGCCTTATGCTCGGACATTTGAGCGAACAGAACAACACGCCCGAAATTGCGCTTGCAACGGCAATTTCAAGCCTTGAAAAAGCAGGGCTGAAATTCAGAAGTGACTTCACACTCGACGTTGCGCCGAGTGAAACGAGAATACAATCGGTGATTTTTTAAAGAATATGATTAGAGTGAATATTATTTGCATCGGCAAAATCAAGGAAAAGTATTTTACCGACGCAATAAACGAATACGCAAAAAGGCTTTCGGCATTCTGCAAATTTTCGGTTGTCGAGCTTTCAGAGGAAAAGATTAAAAGCAATAATCCAAACGAGTCGCAGATAAGCGAAGTAATAAACGCAGAGGGTAAACGGATTTTGCAGAAAATCGGTCAGTCGGATTACGTTATTGCTATGTGCATTGAGGGCAAAATGCTCTCAAGCGAGGAACTTTCAAAGACGTTTGACAGCGTTTCAATCAGCGGCAAAAGTACAGTAGATTTTATCATCGGCGGCAGTTACGGACTGAGTGCTGAAGTAAAACAGAGGGCAGATTTAAGGCTTTCTATGAGCAGAATGACATTTCCTCACCAGATGGCGAGAATGATTTTAAGCGAACAGGTTTACCGTGCGTTTGAAATTTCATCAAACGGTAAATACCACAAATAAATGTGAAGTGCTTGTAGGGGACGGCTTCCCAGACGTCCCTAAGGTTGCTTCGCTCCGAATTTATATTGATTGTGTAAATTAAACAGGAGAAATTATGGCGCTTGACGGAATTTTTTTAAGGCATATAAAAAACGAAATAGAAAACGAAGCGCTCGGTGCAAGGGTTTCGCAGATTTACCAGCCAAACCGTGACGAGCTTGTTTTTACTTTGCGCACCTTTGGAGGAAATAAAAAGCTGTTGCTTTCCGCAAGGGCAAATTCGCCGCGCATAAATTTCTGCACAACGACTCCCGAAAATCCTGCGCAGCCGCCTATGTTCTGTATGCTTTTGCGCAAAAGGCTCGGAGGAGGAAAGCTTGTTGCTGTTCGTCAGATGGATTGCGACAGAGTTCTGTTCCTCGACTTTGAGTGCGTAAACGAGCTTGGCGATACTGTTATGATTACTGTGTCTGTTGAGATTATGGGAATGTATAGCAACATCATAATCATAAATTCCGACGGAGTGATTATCGACTCTCTAAAGCGAGTTGACCTCACTATGAGCAGTAAGCGAATTGTACTTCCGAATATAAAATACGAACTTCCCGAGCCGCAGGATAAGCTGAATATTTTAAATTCAGCTCCCGAGGATATTGCGCAGAGAATAAAGAATCTTGAAGCTGAAATGCCGCTTAACAAAGCCTTGCTCAAGGTCATTCAGGGTGTTTCGCCGATTGTGTGCAGAGAGCTTGAATACAGCGTTATGGAGGGTGCGTCAAACCGCCTCGACGGTGTTCTGTATGACAGGCTTGTCGGTGAAATCATCAGGCTTAAAACGATTGCCGAGAATTGCAGTGAAAAGCCGTGCATTGTCTACCGTGAGGACGGCAAGCCGCTTGACTTTTGCTTTATGCCGATTAAGCAGTACGGAAGCTTTGCAAGGGTTGAAAGCAGGAACGGTTTTTCCGAAGTCCTTGACGCTTTTTATGACGAGCGTGACAGCCGTGAGCGAATGAGGGTAAAGTCGCAGAGCCTTACAAAGTTGCTGACAAATACTGCTGAACGAATCGCACGCAAAATTACAAAACAGCAGTCGGAGCTTTCTCAGTGTGCAAACCGTGAACAGCTAAGAATCTGCGGCGACTTGTTGCAGGCAAATCTGTACCGTATTGAGCGTGGAGCACCGTTTGCCGAAGTAGAAAATTATTATGATGCAGAGGGAAAAACAATCAGAATAAAGCTCAATCCTGCAATTTCTCCTGCAGCTAATGCGCAGAAATATTACAAGGATTATCAGAAAGCAAAAAACGCCGAGACAGTACTCGGCGAGCAGATAGAAAAGGGCAAATCTGAGCTTGAATACATTGAGTCGGTGCTTGATGAAGTCAGCCGAGCCGAAACGGAAAGAGAACTTGCTCAGATAAGGGAAGAACTTACCGAACAGGGTTATCTGCACCGCCGGAAAGGAAAGCAAAAGCCTTTGTCACAGCTCCCTTCGCTTGAGTTTAAGTCAAGCGACGGCTTTAAAATTCTTGTCGGCAGAAATAACAGACAGAATGACAAGCTAACGCTGAAAACAGCGTCAAAGAATGATATGTGGCTGCACACAAAGGATATTCACGGCTCACACACGATAATTTTTGCCGAAGGACGGGAGATAAGCGACACCGCTATTTTGGAGGCGGCACGTCTTGCGGCATATCACAGCAAGGCAAGAAACAGCAGTCAGGTGCCTGTTGACTATACGCTCGTGCGCTATGTGAGTAAGCCCTCGGGTGCAAAGCCGGGAATGGTGATTTACGTAAACAATAAAACTGTTTATGTAAGTCCGTCAATTGACGGAAAAGAGGGTAAACATTAATTTAATGCGGAATTAATGGTCGCTACGCTCCGGATTTGTAATAATGCGTGTTGTATGGAAAGGTTTGTTTTCCTCGGGTTGATTGATATATCGGAAAAGTTTCGGGACGTGTAGGAACCCGTCCCCTACGATTGTAACTGAAACGTTTGGATTATATCCGTAGGGGACGGCTTTTCTGCGAAAACGGCAA
>CACXFS010000079.1 GCA_902766885.1 uncultured Ruminococcus sp.
GGTTTCGGGACGTGTAGGAACCCGTCCCCTACGGCAATACAGGAAACGTTTGTATTATAACCGTAGGGACACGGCGTGCCGTGTCCGTATTGACTATCAAACTTCACCGATTAAACTGTAGTTATAAAGGAAAACAAACCTTTCCGTAGGGGACGGCTTCCCAGACGTCCCGTTCACAAAATTGCGTTGCAATTTTTGTGTGGACACGGAGTGAGTATCCCTATGTTGACAAATGACGTAAAGTAGTATCTTGCCTAAGAATCAGAAAAATGTATGACTCCCGAGATACCGAGTTTTAAATCATATACGACTTTTATAACGGACTAAAAAATTATGGTTTGCCAAAGTGATATTTATTATGATTTTTAATAGAAATGCGCATAAAATCAGTATTTTTGCGCAAACAAATGTTGTTGCAATTTCACGTTTCTTGTGATATAGTTGAGTATGGAAGTTTTGGAGTAAGTAAAATGTGCTTATTTTGCACAAACACAAGCATTAAAGGTGAATTTTATGGATTACAAGTTGATAGCGCTTGACATTGACGGGACGCTGACAAATTCCAAAAAGGAAATCACGCCCCGCACAAGGTATGCTCTGCTTGAAGCGCAAAAACAGGGCAAAAAAATTATTCTTGCATCAGGACGTCATCCTATCGGAATCTATCCCATAGCCAAGGATTTGCTCCTTGACCGCTACGGCGGATTCATTATGGCGTTCAACGGCGGCAAAATCATCAATTGTGAAACGGGCGAAACCGTTGTAAGCAAGCTTTTTCCGCTTGAGTATCTTGCCGACATTGTCGGTGTGCTCAAGGACTCGAACATTACTATCAACACCTACGACGATAAACGCATTATTTCGGACAACAAGGTCAATGATTATTCCTATGTTGAAAGAGATATCATCAAGGCGGAAATGGTAGTTGTTGACGACTTTGTGTCGGCGATTAAGTTCAACATCAACAAAATTTTGCTTGCTGGCGAACCCGATGAGCTTGACCGTTATCAGGCAATTCTGTCACGTCGTTACGACGGTCTGCTCGACGTTTACAAAAGTGCGCCGTATTTTCTTGAAATTATGCCCTTTGGCGTCACTAAAGGCTCAATGCTCCCGCTTTTATTGCAAAAGCTCGGTGTCAGACGTGAGGAGCTTGCGGCGTTCGGAGATCACTACAACGATATGACGATGATAGGTTACGCAGGTTTTGGCGTTGCAATGGGCAACGCTGAGCCCGACGTGAAGAAGATTTCCGACTATGTCTGCGAAAGTAATGACGACGATGGAATCGCAAAGACTTTTGACAGGTATATTTTAAAATAATAATGCAAAATATTACAATTTAAAATGTACGCTTTTTCCTTGATTTTTATATTATTTTGGAGAAAGCGTGCTTTTTTGTGTATTATATCTAAATAAATGTGTAAATTTTTGGAAGGTGCCCGAAATAAATAATTCTAAAAAAGAAATATATGTTTTTGTCAGTATTTTATAATATATATTGTATAATTATCTGTCATTAGGAGGAAAATCTATGGCAAAATTTAAAAAAATACTTGCTTTGATTTTGGCGGTTTGTGTTGTATGCACTGTCGCAGTTATGTCAACAAGTGCAGCTACAGTTGACAACGACAGCAACACTTCTGCATCAAGCAGCATCAAGGTGCATTATTACTGCGAGAACGGCGCACCTACAATTTATTATTGGAACAGCCTTCCGCAGAATATTTCAACCGACTATCCCGGTAAAGCTATGACCAATGAAGGCGGCAACTACTACGGATACACATTCAACAATGTAACAAAAATCAATATGCTTTTTGTTACAAACGGCGAACAGTCCAAGGAGCTTACCAGAAACACAGGTGAGTGGTGGTACAGAAACGGCAGATGGTATGACCACGAGCCCGGTCAGACTGACGACTGGACAAGAACCGATTTGCGTGAGGATTCAATCTACTTTGTAATCACAACACGTTTCTACGACGGCGACACAGGCAACAACGTACATTGCTGGGACGACTCAAAGGCTAACAACCCCGATTCCGACCCCGCTTGGCGTGGCGACTTCCAGGGACTTATCGATAAGCTCGACTACATCAAGGCTCTCGGTTTCTCGGCAATCTGGATTACTCCTGTTGTAACAAACGCTTCGGGTTATGACTATCACGGCTACCACGCAATGGACTTCTCAACAGTTGACGTCCGTTACGAGAGTGAGGGCGCAACATATCAGGACCTTATCTACGCTGCACACGATAAGGGTATGAAGATTGTTCAGGATGTCGTAATTAACCACGCAGGTAACTTCGGCGAGGCAACACTTGCTCCTATGTTTGAGAAGGTATATGACTCGGTTCAGGATCTTGCTTCAATCGATAGTATGCATATTATTCCTGATTCTGACCTTGCAAAGACCTTCCCGGATTATGACTCTCTTGAACCCGGCTATCAGTATCAGGCAAGACTTAACATCATGAAGGACACAAAGGTGCTTTCTTCAGCCACTCACGACGCTGAAAACTATTTCCACCATTACAAGGATTTAAGCTGGGAAAGCCCGACTGTTCAGACAGGACAGATTGCAGGTGACTGCGTTGATATCAACACAGAGAATCCCAAGGTTGCTGAGTATCTTAACAGCGTATACAACAGCTACATTGATATGGGCGTTGACGCTTTCAGAATGGATACCGAAAAGCACGTTTCAAGACTTACACTTAACCAGTTCTACTTCCCGTCATGGCTTAAAACGGGCGGCGATAACTTCTACGTATTCGGTGAGGTTTGCACACGTGTAAGCGAATTCTGGAACAAGGGCAACGCTTCAATTTCAGCTCCGTTCTATACATGGGCTGAAACAGGCAGCCTTAAATTAGGCGATGACCCGATTGGAAATGTTGACATCACTGTTCAGCACTATAACACTAACAACAATACAAACCAGCAGCCTACTTCGGATAACGTATACCTTAATGGTATTACATATCACACACCCGACTACAGCAAGGCAAACGGTACAGGCGTTATTGACTTCCCGATGCACTGGAATTTCGGCAGCGCAGGCAATGCTTATCGCCGTGCACTTGAAGAGGATCCGTATTACAACGATTCGACATGGAACGTAACTTATGTTGACTCACACGACTACGGCCCCGATATGGACTGCCGTTACACAGGCTCTACACAGGCTTGGGCAGAAAACCTTGACCTTATGTTTGCTTTCCGTGGTATTCCTTGTCTTTACTACGGCAGTGAGCTTCAGTTCCAGGCAGGCGTTCCGATGGACGTTGGTCCTAACGCACCTCTCTCAACAACAGGACGTGCTTACTTCGGTGACAACATCGAGGGCAACGTAACTGCTACAGACTTCGGTACATATGAGAATGCAACAGGCGCAGTTGCAAGTACACTCAACGCACCGCTTGCTGTTCATCTCCAGCAGCTCAACCGTATCAGAAGAGCTGTTCCTGCTCTCCAGAAGGGTCAGTACACAACAAACAGCAACTACGTTTCAAGCGACAAGATGGCATTCATCCGCCGTTACACAAATTCAGATGAAGGCGTAGACAGCCTTGCTTGCGTTACAATTTCGGACGGCGCAACATTCAAGAACCTCCCCAACGGCAAGTACATTGATGCCGTAACAGGTGACGTTCAGAATGTTACAAACGGCACACTCACAGTTCCGTCAATCGGTACTGCAAATATGAGAGTATATGTATGCTGCGCAACCGGATTCACCGGAATCGACGGTCAGATCGGCACAAACGGCACATACCTCAAGTAATCTATATTTTGATTTTGAAAAGTCGGACATCGCAAAAACGATGTCCGATTTTTTATTCCGTTATATAAGTCGGCAATAAATTATAGCTCGGTATCTCGGGAGTCAGACATTTTTCTATGTCTGACGCAAGATACAACTAAACGTCATCTATTTTGCCATTTAACGGTCGGGCAACTGTTTTTATCTTAATATCCGACTTTTCCACTCGATTTGCGTGTCGAGGCACTCGACCTCGGGAGTCGGACATTTTTCAGACTCTTACGCAAGATACTACTTTACATCATCTGTTCCTACGGCTGTAATTTAAACGTTTCCTCTATATCCGTAGGGGACGGCTTCCCAGACGTCCCTATGTATAAATTGTGAAACAATTTATACATTATGGCAAACATAGTTCGTTACCACAATAACTCAAATGTAGGGAACGGTCTTGACCGTTCCGTTTCCCATAGGTCAGCTTGTAACCTTGCGGAACAGTCAAGACTGTTCCCTGCACTAACTCCACTTTCCACACTCCAAACTAAATTATTGTGTTGACAACACTTTATTTTTGGACTAAAATAAATATGTACAGGCTTGTGCCCGAATAATAGAATTAAGAGGTGAAAACTTAATGGACGCAGATGGTAATAAAGGCGCTGTACCCGGGCGAAGTAGAAATAAAATGCGCGCTTATGCGTTCATTTTGTTTTCGTGATTTTTTGCGCCTTTTTAAGGCGTAGTCTGCCCTTGGAACACACGTCTTTACTCCACTTGAATTAAAAAGGAGGAAAGATGATGGAACAGGTTAACGTAACGCTTACGGAGACCATCAGGGTGTTGCTTGAGGAGAGAAAGTTCAATACCCTGCGAGACATCCTCACTACGATGAAACCGTACGATATTGCTGCGATTTTTGAGGAGTTGCAGGATGAAAAAACGCCTATTCTTTTTCGCATTTTGCCAAAAGAGCTTGCCGCAGAAACCTTTGTTGAAATGGACGACGAAACTCAGGAGTTCCTTATTCACGGTTTAAGCGACAGCGAGCTTAAAGAGGTTGTAGACGAGCTGTTTGTCGATGACGCAGTTGACCTTATTGAGGAAATGCCTGCCAACGTAGTAAAGCGTATTCTGCGACAGGCTGACAAGGATATGAGAAAGCAGATTAACGAGCTTTTAAAATATCCCGAGGACAGTGCCGGCTCGATTATGACGACGGAGTTTATTGTTCTCCGTCCCGATATGACCGCTGAAATGGCAATCAAGAGAATCAGAAGAACGGGCGTTGACAAAGAAACAATTTATACCTGCTATGTTACCGATAACAACAACAAGCTAATCGGTATTTCAACTGTCAAGGATTTGCTTTTGGCTGACGATGACGACCTTGTTAACGATTTGATGGAGGAAAACGTCATTTCGGTTAATACGCTCGACGACCAAGAGCAGGTTGCTCAGATGTTTTCAAACTACAATTTCCTTGCACTTCCCGTTGTCGATAACGAAAACAGGCTTGTCGGTATTGTAACAATCGACGACGCTATCGACGTTATTCAGGAAGAGGCTACCGAGGATATGGAAAAGTTGGCAGCCGTTCTGCCGTCGGATAAGCCATATATGAAAACAAGCGTGTGGGGAATTTATCGCAAGCGTATTCCTTGGCTGCTTGTGCTTATGCTTTCGGCTACGTTTACAAGTGCGATTATTTCCTCATTCGAGGGCGCTCTTGCAAGCGTAATTGTGCTATCGTCGTTTATCCCGATGATTACGGGTTCGGGCGGTAACGCAGGCTCTCAGGCGTCTGTGTCGGTTATCCGTGCACTTTCGCTCGGTGAAATCGAGTTCAAAAGTTTGTTCAAGGTTTTGTGGAAAGAACTGAGGGTTTCAATCCTCTGCGGCGCAACGCTTGCGGCGGCTAACTTCATAAAACTGATGATTTTTGATTTAAACGGCAACCCGAATGCGTTTATGATTGCGCTTGTCGTTTCGCTCACGCTGTTGGGAACGATTATGATGTCAAAGATTGTAGGCTCAAGCCTGCCCTTGCTGGCAAGCAAAATCGGCTTTGACCCTGCGGTAATGGCAAATCCGCTGATTTCAACAGTCTGCGACTCGCTGTCGCTGTTGATTTACTTCGGAATAGCAACCACAATTTTAAATATTTAGTAAAGCAACAGGACGTACGGGAGCTTTTCCCATACGTCCTGCTTTTGTCTGCCTGATTTTTACAACATTCGGCTTTCTATGCTTGTGCGGCTGATTTGTTATGCTCGCTTGTGCCGTTGCACGTTTTGCAGAGCAGTACGCCTTTTTCTGCTTTTTACCGGACTTCCCGAACAAAATCACCTTTGCCGAGTAGCTCACCGCATAGATTACAAAAATAAATACACATAAATTAAGCATAATACCTTCCTCCGTTTTCTGTTTTCATATACCTTACAATATATATTATAGAAAACAGGGTGTGTCATAAAACGGACAGTGATATGATTTGATTATTCAAAACTATGTCTTGTCGGCGGCTTTTTGATATGGTATAATAAAAAGGTATAAAATTATTACAGATTAGAAAAAGGTGATTTACATTGTCTTTTCCGCAGGATAAAATCAGAAATTTCAGCATTATTGCTCACATAGACCACGGCAAAAGTACGCTTGCTGACAGAATATTGGAGCAGACGAACTCCGTTTCGGCTCGTGATATGGAGTCGCAGCTCCTCGACGATATGGAGCTTGAGCGTGAGCGAGGAATTACAATCAAGGCTCGTGCCGTCAGCGTAATCTACAAGGCTGACGACGGCGAGGAGTACCTCTTTAATCTCATCGACACTCCCGGTCACGTTGACTTTAACTACGAGGTGTCACGTTCGCTTGCCGCCTGCGAGGGCGCAATTCTCGTTGTTGACGCATCGCAGGGAATTGAGGCGCAGACGCTTGCAAACACATATCTTGCCGTTGACAGCGGACTTGAAATCGTTCCTGTTGTCAACAAGATTGACTTGCCCAGCGCAGACCCCGACAGGGTTATTCAGGAGATTGAGGATGTTATCGGTATTCCTGCCGAGGATGCTCCGAAAATTTCGGCAAAGGCAGGAATCAACATTCACGCCGTGCTCGAAAAGGTAGTTTCGGACATTCCTGCTCCGACGGGCGACGTCAACGCACCGCTTCGTGCGTTGATTTTTGACAGCTACTACGACAGCTACAAGGGCGTTATCATATATGTAAGGCTCAAAGAGGGACAGATTCACCCCGGCGATGAGTTTATGCTTATGGCAACTGGCAGTAAATTCAACGTTGTTGAGTGCGGACTTATGCACGCAACGCAGATGGAAAAGACCGACGGGCTTTACGCAGGCGAGGTTGGCTATATTGCAGGCTCAATCAAAACGCTAGCCGACGCAAAGGTGGGCGACACCGTAACGCTTACGTCAAACCCTGCCGAAGAGCCTCTGCCCGGCTACCGTGAGGCTCAGCCAATGGTGTTCTGCGGTATTTATCCAGTTGACGGCGCAAAATACGGCGACTTAAAAGACGCACTTGAAAAATTACAGCTCAATGATGCGGCGCTTTCGTTTGAGCCTGAAACCTCGGTTGCTCTCGGCTTTGGATTCCGTTGCGGATTCCTCGGACTTCTGCATATGGAGATTATTCAGGAACGTCTTGAGCGTGAATATCAGCTCGACTTGATTACCACTGCACCGAGCGTTATTTACAGAATTACACGCACGGACGGAACTGTTGAGATGATTGACAACCCCACAAATTATCCCGACCCCTCTCTCATTCAGACGGCTGAGGAGCCTGTTGCAGACGCTCATATCTACACCCCGAAGGAGTACGTCGGCAACATTATGGAGCTTTGTCAGGATAGACGAGGAACGTTTGTTGATATGCAGTACATTGACGCTGACAGAGTGGATTTGCACTATATTCTTCCGCTTGCCGAGATTATCTACGACTTTTTCGATACGCTGAAATCACGCACTAGGGGATATGCTTCGTTTGACTACGAGATGAAGGAGTACGTTCCGAGCGAGCTTGTCAAACTTGACATTATGCTCAACGGCGAGGTTGTGGACGCACTTTCGTTCATCATTCACAAGGACAAGGCGTACGGCAGAGCAAGAAAAATGGCTGAAAAGCTCAAGGAGAAAATCCCCAGACAGCTTTTTGAAGTGCCGATTCAGGCTTGCATAGGCGGAAAAATCATAGCGAGAGAAACCGTTAAGGCTATGCGCAAGGACGTGCTTGCAAAGTGCTACGGCGGCGACATCAGCCGAAAGAAAAAGCTGCTTGAAAAGCAGAAAGAGGGTAAAAAGCGTATGCGCCAGCTCGGCTCGGTAGAGGTTCCGCAGGAGGCGTTTATGGCTGTTTTGAAGTTGGATACGGACTGATTATAATTCGGAATTATATATAGTATAAAATTTTTTGCGTATACTTGAATTAGCCTTTAACATATTATATAATATGTGTAGGCAAAACGAAGTGAGTAATTCATGGTAACAAACGAATCCCCTGCAAGGTCGCAACTTGCAGGGGATTCTCTTCCGTTTTTGGCAAGGTGGCTTAATCCTTAGGCTGGTTGCCATTATCTTTTGCTATCCAATTTGCACAAACATTTCCTTTTAAGTCGTAGGGACACGGCGTGCCGTGTCCGTGTTGGCTATCATACATAGCCGATTATATCAACATTTATGTGAACAACAAACCTTTCCGCAGTACAATGTTAAACCAAAAAGTACACATATTGTATGAAATATAAAATTAGCTTTTGTTATTAATCAGTGTGTAGGGAACGGTCTTGACCGTTCCGCTGATTTACAAGCCAACTCTTAACCGACTCGGAACGGTCAAGACCGTTCCCTACATTTGA
>CACXFS010000080.1 GCA_902766885.1 uncultured Ruminococcus sp.
ACCCTTTTGTCGCTTTGCGACATTTCCCCTAATAGGGGAATTTCCCTGACGTCCCGAAACGTTACCTATATATTAATCTATAATTCGAGCAACCGTTTTATCCAAACAATCCGACTTTTCCACTCGTTTTGCCTGCGGCGGCTTCGCCGCTAAATTATCGTTTATATTACTGAATATACATAAATCTCAGCTAAACAAAATAATTAAAAAAAATATACATTTTGCATAAAATATTTCAGTTTTTATCAGAAATGGTATTGACTTTTCTCGATTTGTATTATAATATTGTATTGTAAACTTAATACAACTATTACAATACAAAGGAGAGATAATATGAAAAAGATAAAATTTTTATCGGTACTTCTGGCTATGCTGACTGCGTTTTCCTGCATTTCTGCATTTTCAACTTCAGCCGCTGAAACAAAAACAATTTCTTCGGTTGAGATTACCGAAGTTCCCGACGATATTTTTACCCGAAGTGCCGAGGAATTACTATACGGCCTAAAAATAAAAATCAGCTACTCCGACAACACCTCGGGCACATATGAAATTGCAGAAGACCTTATTCTGTACGGAACTGCGCAGGACGAAAGCACGACAACGGGCTTGATTCAAGCCGCTGCAATAATTTCCGTAGACGACAGTACGGCTTTGTTTGTCAGCGCCGCCAACTATATCGGAGATTTTATTGAGTTTCAGGCCGCTGCAATGTCCGGCAGTGAAAATTATCAGGAATGTACCGAAAGGGTAAGCTATCCCGAGAATTATGAATGTCCCGAAATTTTCTGCAAGGATTACCTTGTTTACAAAATAAACCCCGACGACACGCTCACGCTTATCAATCACAATGTCATTCCTCTTGATTTAAGCACAGACGAAATTATTCCGCCCGAAATTGTCATTCCGGAAACGATTCACGGCAAAACCGTAACAGCCGTAGCAGACTATGCACTGCTCGGGTATGAGCACCCGTCGTCTGTAACGATTCCGAGTACAGTTACTTCTATCGGCGAATACGCATTTGGCTACTGCATTGACTTCTACAGATGCGGCGACAACCATTTAATTCCCGATAATGTTCTTGACACAAGGCTTTCAAAAAAGCTTGCGGCGGCTGACGATGACGAAAAATTTATTGTCAGAATCTCACTTTACAGCACAACACCTCGGGTACAGGGCAACAGATTAAGGCTGAAATACTTCAAGGACTGCACAGATTACGAATATGATGCTGACGAGGAAGAAGCAACCGCTACCATTACAAAGGCTCAGATTTATTCAATGAAAGACGTTGAGGACATATCAATTGAAGTTTTGAACACAAAAACTCCTAATTGCCTTACCGACGAGGTTTATGACTTTTCCGAATATGTAAACGGCGGAAAATTTCCTGCAAGGATTGCTATATATGCCGTAAACGAGGACGAAATGACCGAGGCTTGCCAATCATTCAGCAAAAAATATTTTGGTGGCAGAACAAGTTACACAACCGACGGTCTTATGTATATGTATATTGACGCAACGCTTGCCGAGCTTGAAAAAGCGTCTGCTGATGAATTGACGGCATATATCGACGTAAACACCCCCGAGGGCATTGAATATGACCTGTTCAAAAAGCTGTACTATGAAAGTGATTCCTATAAAACAGACGTTTTCTTACAGGTAAAGTACTTTGAAGAATCAACGGAAAAGGAATATAAAACCTTTGCAAGGCGGTATTTCAGCGGTTGTGACTACAAAATTCTAATGTGTGAAAACACAAGAATTATGATTGTCAAAAACGTAACAAAGCGTGATGTTATGAACGCAGGAAGCGAAGGCACTTATCAGATTAACACGTTTTCTCCGCCGATTATGAACAACTATCTGAGTCTTGTAATCTACGGCAAAAACGGAAGTGCGGCTCAGACCTACGCCGAGAACAATTCGATTCAATTTGTCGCAACGGGCAGTGAGTACCAGCTCGGCGACGTAAACCTTGACGGCACTGTGTCTGTAACAGACGCAACTGAAATTTTAAAATACAACGTTGAGCTTGTAGCATTTACCGACGAGCAGAAAGAGCTAGCAGACTTTGATAAAAACGGCATTATCAATGTTGCCGATGTTTCCGAGCTCCAGCGTTCAATTGTTAATTCATAAGCCGAGTGCCTCGGCATACAAATCGGGAAAACTGTTTGATTTTACAAATTTCGTTTACCCTACCGTTTATACGAAGTTTCATTAACACATACATATACAAAGCAACCGCACCCGAAATGGGTGCGGTTGTTGTTTACCGATATTTATCGATTATTTCTTACTTTTTGCAGTCACTTTATTTTTGCGCTTTTTGATAATGTATGTATAAGTGCAAAGTCCTGCAAACGTCACTACACAAATCACCGTCACAGTAAAGCCTTGCCAGAATCCCTTGGGATAATAGTACAGCTTGATTTCGTGACTTCCCTTTGAAAGCGGGAATGCAATAAGCGAGCCGCCGACAGGGGTAATTTCAACCTCTTTGCCGTCAACTACGGCTGTCCAGCCCTCCTCATATGGAACAGAAGTATAGAACAAGCCGTCCTCGCTTACGTCAATCGTGCCTTCCATTGAACTGCCTGTAAGGTTGGTTGTGGTCATAACGTCCTTGCTGATTTTCTCGTAACCCTGCTCAAAAACGTCCTGATTGAGAAGGTTTACATAAACCTGAGCCGAGCCCGACTGTCCCTGCTCAAGCTGAGCATAAACCGAAATCTTGTCACCCTTGTTGAAGTAGCCTATGCAGGCAATATACGGACGTGACATTCCGTAGGTAGAGCTCTGAGCAGTGTCGTTCTGCATTACCGTAACATTGTCACCGCCCGAGATTTTTGCGTACATACAGTAAATTCCGTCTTCGGGAGCTTCGTAGTTCCACTTAACGTACGGAGTAATTGTTGCGTCAGTGCAGCTGAACGAATAATTGCCGTAAGAAGATTTTGTTACGGGGAATTTTTCGTAATCGTAATGTCCCTGCGAAACAACTTCAAGCGGAGTATATACGTTCTCGCTGATTCCCGTTGCACGCTTGAAGAAATCGTTTTGCTGGTCAAACGGATTGAACTGGTCCTCGTTGTCGTTTTCAACCCAGCCCGAAAGTTCTTCGTTTACCATAAAGCCCATAGGAATATAGTGGTCATTCTTCAGAAGCTTTTCATTGCCTACCGTATAAACCTCGGACAAATCGTAGGTATTGCGGTAAATTCCGTCACGCGAAATTATGTATTTTAAATTCATAAACATATTTGTAACGGGCGAGCCCTCGGCATAGGTGTACCTGTTGCCGCTCTTCCAGCCCATCATACCGAAGTTCTCAAAGAAACGAGTCATATCAACATTAGCCATCGAGTTGAACATTGAAAGTCCGTTGTAGCCGTTGAGCGAGCCGTCGTTAAGAGTCTGGGTTGAGGTCGTTTCAGCTCGCCACAATTCTGTTGTGTCCTCCTCAAGGCTGTTCATATAGTCAATAACCTGTTCGGTGGTTTCTCCGCCTCTGGGGTAGTCATATGTACCTGTAACGGTTGTGGTTTTTACGCCGATATACGCCGTTGCACCGCTTTCGCCGATTACGACTACGGCAAGCACAATCAGAAGCACCTGCTTTGGAACAATTCTTCTTGTGTAAAGGAAGAGCATTGTGCATACCACGAGGGCTACAATTGCCGTTCCGATGATTGTATAAGCCTCCTGAGTGCCGATTGCAAACAGGATAACAAGCGTTGAGCCTAAAGCCGCCAGAATAACGTCCCAGCATGAACTGAAATCAATCAGCATAAACGCCCTGAATGCCATTACAACAAGTACAAAGCTGATAAGGTAGCTGAAACGGTAGGGAATCATATTTGTAAAGTGGAAGCCGTGCCAGATATAGTCAAGCTGCCTGATGATACAGCTTAAAATCATAAAGAAGATAAGGCACATATCCACAACCTTTTCTTTAAGGCTGATTTTCTTTGAGGTGAGGAAAAGTATGCCGAGCACAATTGAGACAGTACCGCAGGCGATGTTCGGCAATGCGTCTGCCTCTTTTGTAGCAGGAGAAATAAACGTGATGAAGTTCGACAGAATTTCCTTAATTGCAGTCAGTACGCCGAGCAAATCGTTGGTCTTGCCGATATTAATACTGAACGTCGTCGGGAACGAGCTGCCCGAGGCGTTTGTGTTCTGCAGGCCGAAGAATGCAGGCAACAGGAAAAATGCCGTAATTCCGATTGCGATAAGCGAGAAAACACCCATTCTCAAAAGCTTTGTAAAGAAAGTCTTTACGTTCTCCCACTTTACGATATTGTATGCAATAAACACGAGCAGTACAAAAATGCAGGTGAAAAGTCCTATGTAGTAGTTTGCAAGAAGTGAAAGCGCAAGCGTAACAACATAAAGGCGGAACTTGTTTTCGGTCAATAGCTTTACCGCACCGAGTACAACAAGCGGAGTTATGCAGACAGTATCAAGCCAGATTGTATTCCAGTAGTAGCCCATGAAGAATGCGCAGAACGAGAAACAACATCCGAACAAAACGAGTGAAAAATCGTTTTTCTTGAATACACTGCGAAGGAAAATCGCCATAAACATTCCCGCACAGGCTACCTTTATAACAACCGAGAACATAAGAAACTCTCTGAGCCATTCACTCGGAATGAACACAGAAACAAAGTTTAAAGGACTTGCAAGGTAGTATGACATCAACGCAAAGTAGTTTACGCCGCCGCCCTGAGTCCACGACCAGAACAGCGATTCACCGTTTTTGAGCTTGTCCTGAAAGTCAACAAGGAACGGAAAGTACTGATGCCACAAATCCGTTACAAGAATCTGCTGGTCACCGAACGGTGATACCTTCATCAGTGCAAACGCCGTTGTCATCAGCACAAACGGCACCAAAAATGCAAGTATAATAAAAAGGTTGTTTGAGAAAAAAGCCTTGAACCTGCCCTGCCCATTAAGCGTGGGCGCTTTGGCTCTTTTCACTGCTTGTGTATTTGGCATATTAAAATAAACCTCCTGTTGTATTTAAAGCTATTCGTTTTGTGCAACAAATAAGTTGAGCACATATTTATAATATTGTACCACATCTTTTCAATAAGGTAAACATAATTTATGTGAAAATTCAGAAATTTATTTACGATTTATTTATATTTAACTTTAATGTAGGGAACGGTCTTGACCGTTCCGATTCCCCCATGGGTTAGCTGTAATCCTGCGGAACAGTCAAGACTGTTCCCTACACTGATATTATTACATAATAAATATAGATAAAGTAAAAGGGTATCTTGCGTTAGTGTCTGAAAAATGTATGTCGCACGAGGTCGAGTGCCTCGACACGCAAATCTCCGAATTTATAATAGTACGTGTTGTTTTGAACAGGTTTAAACGCTGAATTTATGTTGATATAACGGTGACGTTTAGGGACGTGTAGGAACCCGTCCCCTACGAAATTAAATACAAACGCTTCCTGTATAGCCGTAGGGGACGGCTTCCCAGACGTCCCGTTTCATAAATTGCAAAGCAATTTATGAAATATGGCGAACACAGTTCGCCGCTACAATTATAAAATTTGCGTGTCAAGGCACTCGACCGACTCTTAACTTCGCTCTCCACTCTTCACACTAATTGTCCTTCTCCCGAGATACCGAGGTATATTTTAAATCCGATTTATATAATTTTATAAAATACCTTGACAGATGAGGTACTATGTGTTATTATATATCTACGATAACCGAAAGGGGTGTTCAGATGTCGATTACTGCCGACCTTATACGAGGTCATACCGACACGATTATTCTGGCAAAGCTGATGGAGCGTGACAGCTACGGATACGAGATAAACAAAGCTGTCTACAATGCGTCAAACCAGCTTTACGAGCTGAAAGAGGCTACGCTCTACACTGCGTTCAAGCGGCTTGAGGACGCAGGCTGTATTTCGTCCTATTGGGGCGACCAGAGTACGGGTGCACGGCGTAAATACTACACCATCACCGAGCTTGGAAAACAAACCTACAAACAAAAAATTGACGAGTGGCTTGAGGCAAAGCGTCTGCTTGACACTCTGCTTCACACGGAGGGATAATATGGAACCGAAATTAAGAGATTATATTGAAAATCTGTTTGCTACTGCTCCCAACACAAAACAAGCCTACGAGCTTAAAGAGGAAATCATACGCAACACAATTGACCGCTACCACGATTTGCTCTCTGAGGGCAAAAGCGAGGGCGAGGCTTATAACCTTGCGATTGCGGGAATTGGCGACATTAACGAGCTTTTGGAGGCTCTCGGCGGAAACCCGATTGAAGAAAACGCAATGACCGACGAACAGCATGCGGCAATCAGGAGCAGAAACTCAATTTTTACGGGAATTGCCGTTGCGCTTTACATTCTCTGCGTAACACCATGTATTCTGCTTGCAGGCACACCGCTTGTTGACATAAGCCCTGTTTTTATGTTCTTTATGATAAGCGTTGCAACGGGACTTCTGATTTACAAAAACAAGACAAAGTACATTATGCTTGAGGAAAATGCGGAAAAAGTCAGTAAAATAAGAAGAAATGCGATTCTCAAAGCCGTTGCAATAGGTATGTATATCTCCTGCACAACGCCTTGCATACTGCTTGCGCAGACTCCGATTGTTGCAATCAGCCCGGTATTTATGTTTCTGATGATTGCAATTGCAACTGTAATTCTCGTATTCACAAGGGACAAGAGCGGTTACACAAGAGCTGACGAAACAATGGTTGAAAATTTCAAGGAATTCAACGGACAAAAGCGCAAAACCTCGGCACTCTACAAGGTGCTTGTGGCTATTTTGTGGGTAACAACATCATTCGTATACATTTATATAACAATTGCAACGGGAGTTGTCACCGCTGCGGTAACGTGGATAATTTTCCTCGTTGCGGTTGCACTCCAGAATCTTATGAAAGCAATATTTGACTATGCGGAGGCGAGAAAATGAGGAAATCAGCAAGAAACAGAATAATAATCTGGTCAATTGTCAGCGTACTGCTTATCGGCTTGCTGACTGTCGGCATAATCGGGATAAGAAATTACAATGCATTCAATTTCAAACTTTTCAGTTTTTCAAATGATGAAATTGATAAAATGTCCACGGGCAATGCAGAATTTGATAAAAATGAGGTAAAATCAATTGATATCAACTGGACAAGCGGAACGGTTGAAATAAAAAACGGCAATACCGACAAGGTAGAAATTTCGGAAAATGTGTCATATGACAAGAACAGCGACAACGCAATGCGCTGGAGTCTCGACGACGGAAAGCTCAAAATTTACGACAGCAAAAATGCCTTTGGTTTCCATTGGTTTTCGTTTTCAATGTCGCCCAAAAAGCTGACCGTAACTCTGCCCGAAAGCATTTCGCTTGATGAATTTGACATAAGCTCGGCGAGCGCAGAATTTACTGCCGAGTGCATAAATGCGGATACTCTCGATATAGAAACAGCGTCGGGAACAATCAAAGTAGACAGCTTTGAGGGAAATAAAGCCGACATAAACACTGCAAGCGGTACGGTTGACTTTACTGCTGTTTCGGCAGAAGATGTTGACGTTGAAACCGTTTCGGGCGAATGTACGGTCACAGGCAAAATTGAAAAGCTCAATGTTTCGGGCGTTTCATCTGTACTTAACCTCATCGTCGGCAAAAACAACAGCGAAATCAGCGCAGAAACCGTAAGCGGAAACGTCAATATAAAAACAAACTGCGACCAAAGCGGATTTACGGCAAACTACAGCAGTGTAAGCGGTGATTTCAGCAGTGACTTTGCAGGCACAAACAAAAACGGCAAATTTGTTTACGGCAGCGGAAAAGCCGACTACAACATTTCAACCGTCAGCGGAAACATTGATATTCAGCCGCTTGCAGAAGATGAATTGACGAAGTGGCTGTATGAACTGTCATAAACGGAGGAAAAAATGAAATCTACAGCAGTGATTTACAAATCAAAATACGGCTCCACTAAAAAATACGCAGAGTGGATAGGCGGTGAGCTTGAATGTGACGTTCTCGAAAACAGTTCCGTTTCCGCAGATACACTCAAAAAATACGATACGATAATCTACGGCGGAGGACTTTTTGCAGGCGGAGTAAACGGATTTAATCTGATAACAAAAAATTTTGATGCTGTCAGGGATAAAAACTTAATCCTGTTCACAGTAGGGCTTGCCGACCCGAACGATTCGGAAAACACAGAGCATATCAAGGGCGGAATCAAAAAGGCTGTTTCACCTGAACTTTATGAAAAACTGAAGATTTTTCATTTCAGGGGCGGAATAGATTATTCTAACCTCGGCATTGTTCACAAGGCTATGATGGCGATGCTTGTAAAGACGATGAAAAGCAAAGATACCTCGGAACTGCGTGACGAGGATAAGCTGATGCTTGAAACCTACGGTCAGAAAGTTGATTTTACAGACAGAAATTCAATCAAGCCGCTTGTAGAATTCGTCAAATCAATCTGAAACTAAAATGGTATCACGACTAATGTTTCAGTTACAAACGTTTCCTGTATCGCCGTAGGGGACGGCTTTTCTGCGAAAACGGCAACCCTTTTGTCGCTTTGCGACATTTCCCCTAATAGGGGAATTTCCTTGACGTCCCGTTTCATAAATTGCAACGCAATTTATGAAATATGGCGAACACAGTTCGCCGCTACAACAATAAGGAAGCTTAAAAATTATATTTTACTTAAACTTTACTTTTGCATTTAGTTGTTGTATAATGGAATGTACGAATTTATACATTCCATTATTTTTGTATATAAAGTTGTTTGAAAATACGAAACGTCCTGATAAAACAAAGGAGATTTTTGAATGAGAAAGATTCCTTTTTCACCGCCCGATATTTCGCAGGCGGAAATAGACGAGGTAGTTAAGGTTGTAAAATCGGGCTGGATTACCACAGGCCCCGAAACAAAACTGTTTGAAAGCAGAATTGCCGACTTCTGTCATGTAAACAGGGCTGTCTGCCTTTCGTCGCAGACCTCATGTGCCGAGCTTACACTGCGTATTCTCGGAATCGGACCGGGTGACGAGGTTATTCTCCCTGCATATACCTACACTGCAACCGCCTCAATCGTCTATCACGTCGGCGCAAAGCCTGTTATGATTGACTGCAAAAGCGGAAGCTTTGAGATGGATTACGACAAGATGGAAGAAGCAATCAACCACAACACCAAGGCGATTATTCCCGTTGACCTTGCAGGCGTAATCTGCGACTATGACAGGATTTTTGAGGCTGTCGAGCGAAAAAAGAGCGTTTTCCGTCCCAAAAACGAGCTTCAGGAAAAATTCGGCAGAGTTTTCGTTATGGCTGACGGTGCACATGCATTCGGTGCACAGTGGCACGGAAAAATGTGCGGTGAAATTGCCGATTTTACGAATTTCAGCTTTCACGCCGTTAAGAATATGACAACCGCCGAGGGCGGTGCGGCAGTGCACAGACCGCACGACGGAATTGACGAGGAAGATATGTATAAGCAGTATATGCTCCTCTCGCTCCACGGTCAGACAAAGGACGCTTACCAGAAAAACAAGGTAGCGGCATGGGAATATGACGTTGTTGACACGCAGTATAAATGTAATATGCCCGACGTGCTGGCGGCTCTCGGTATTGCACAACTTTCGAGATACGACAAAATCCTTGACCGCAGGCACGAGCTTATCAGGCTATACAACGAGGAATTCAAGGATTTGCCGATTCAGGTGCTCAACCACTGCGACGAAAATCACCGCAGCAGCGGTCACCTCTACTTTGTCCGCTTTATCGGCAAGGACGCAGAGTACAGAAACAAATTTTACAATATGATGGCGGAAAACGGAATTATGTGCAACGTTCACTTCAAGCCGCTGCCTATGCTTTCGGCATACAGCAAGCGAGGCTTTAAGATTTCCGACTATCCGAACGCCTATAATATGCACAAAAACCAGCTTACACTACCGATGAACACAACGCTGACAGACGACGACGCGTGGTACATTATTGAAACCTTCAAGCAGTGCATAAATACACTTAAATAGAAATCAGCCGTTGGAGCAAAATCCAACGGCTTTTTTGTTATACATATGCAATTATTAATAAAATCATTTTCCCTATAGTTGAGCTTTATTTTAAGTCATTAATGGTTGCGATAAACCATAATTTGTCGAGTGCCTCGACACGCAAATCGAGTGGAAAAATCGGTTATTTAGGTAAAAACGGTTGCCCGAATTATAAATTGAAATATTGGTAACGTTTAGGGACGTCAGGGATGCCGTCCCCTACGGATATAGAGGAAACGTTTGTATTACAGTCGTAGGGACACGGCGTGCCGGGTCCGTATTGACTATCAAACGTAACCGATTATGATAATTTTATTAACAAACCTTTCCGTAGGGGACGGGTTCCTACACGTCCCATTCACAAAAATTGCGTTGCAATTTTTGTGTGGACACGGCTCGCCGTGTCCCTACGTCAACGTTGCTATAATTCACCGCTAAATTCTGGTTTAGCTTATTAAAAGAGCTAAATATATAATAAAACTGTCAATTCTCAATATATCCCCTGAACGGTCACTTCGCCCGAATTCACAAGGCAGATTGTGCCGTCGGACATCATCACCTTCAGCTCGCCGTGCTCTGAAACACCCACAGCCATTCCGCTGATTCTGCGTGTTCCCCTCTGAAACGTCACGCTCCTGCCCACCGTTGCGCACAAGTCGGTATATTCCGCCAGCGCTGACGGAGTAAGCTCGAGGTTGTTTTTGACAAACTCGTTTTCAATGTGACTGAGCACACAGGCTAAAAACTCGTTTTTGTCAATGTGCCTGCCCGTTTCAAGCAAGAGCGACGTTGCCTTGAATGCGATTTCCTCTGGAAAAGACGTATGGTCAACGTTGATTCCGATTCCCGTAATAACGTACTCAACGGCGTCAAATTCTGCACTCATCTCGGTTAAAATTCCGACAAGCTTTTTCTTGCCGACTATGATATCGTTCGGCCACTTGATAACGCAGTCGAGCTTTGTGTATTCCCTTATTGCCTTGCACACAGCAAGCCCTGCAAGCGGGGTAATTGCCGAAACCTCACTCGGTGCAGCGTTCGGTCGCAAAAGCACAGAGAATTCAATACCGTCGTCTTTTTTGCTCTGCCACGTTCTGCCGAGCCTGCCCTTGCCCTTTGTCTGCTCTCTTGCAATAACGACAGTACCGTTTTCGCACCCGTTGTTGCCGAGCTTTTTAAGGTAATCGTTTGTTGAGTCAACCGAGTCAAGCACAATCAGATTTTTGCCGATAATCTTGTTGTGCAAATGGCTTTTCAGACTGCTTTCATTAAGATAATTCGGTGAAGAAACAAGGCGGTATCCCCTGTTTGTGACCGACTGAATTTCATAGCCCTTTTCCTTTAAGGCGTTTATAGATTTCCACACAGCCTGACGGGAAACGCCGAGATTTTCGGAAATCTCCTGTCCCGAGATAAAGTCATCAGCATTAAGCAAAATATCAAGTATTTTTTTCTGCATAAATTATCACCTGCTGTTCTTCTTATAAATGTAATTAAGACCGTCCAGAATTACATTTTCATCAGCGATAATCCTGTGGGTGCAGTTTTCAGCCATAAGCTGTGAAAATCCGCCCGTTGCAATAACCTTGCATTTCTTTCCCACCTGCTCGTAAAAGCGGTCAATCATTCCGTCGAGCATACACGCCGTACCGAACATAATTCCCGAACGCATACAGTCGCTTGTGTTGGTCGAGATTACCTTTTCAGGCGCTTTGAAGTCAATTGACGGGAGCAACGCACCCTTGCTTGTGAGTGCGTCAAGCGCAATTCCCACACCCGGAGCAATTGCGCCGCCGAGATAGGTTTTGTTCTGGTCAACATAAACTATTACCGTTGCAGTTCCCATAAAAATCATAATGAAAGGTCCGCCGTATTTTTCATAAGCGCCGACACAACCTGCAACAATATCTGCTCCGAGCTTTTCGGGATTGTCAATCTTAATGTTCAGTCCCGACTTTACTCCCGGACCGACGGCAAGGCTCTTAACACCCGAAACCGTTTCAATCGCATCGGACAGAGGAGAAGTGATTTTCGGCACAACGGAGCTGATTATTGAGGAATCTATGCTGTCAGCGCTGATTCCGTAAATCTGAAAAAAGGTATAAAGCTCAACGGCAAACTCGTCGCTTGTTTTTGCGGTATCGGTTGAAACCCTGAGCTTGAATTTAAGCTCGTCACCGTCATAAATTCCGAATTTTATATTAGTGTTTCCCACATCAGCCGTTAATAGCATAAAATTTCCTCCAAGATAAATAATATAAATCAGAAGCAAAGCAACCGATAACTCGAAACTGTTAAATTAAATTATATCACAAATCTGTCCTGTTTCAAGCGTGATATTCATTAATTTTGTCTTTATTTCGGGATTTAAGAAAAAATTGTTGAAATTTGTTTGAGATTGTGTATAATTAAATTAGTTGTGTGCTCTGCACACCGTTTTTACGACATTATTCTGAAAGGAATGTATTTAATGGATAGTTCAGAAATCAAGCAGCTTCAGATTCTTGCCGCAAAGTCAAGAATGGGCGCAATTCTCGGTACTTACCACGCAAAATCGGGACACCCCGGCGGCTCGCTTTCGGCGGCTGACATCTTCACTTACCTTTATTTCAAGGAAATGAACGTTAAGCCCGAACAGCCCGACTGGGAGGACAGAGACCGCTTTGTGCTTTCAAAGGGACATTGCTGCCCCAGCCTTTACGCAACGCTTGCGCTTAAGGGATATTTTGACTGGAACGAGCTTACCGTTCTCCGCCACGTAGGCGCAATGCTTCAGGGCCACCCCGATATGAAGGGTACTCCCGGCATTGATATGAGCACAGGCTCGCTCGGTCAGGGAATTTCTGCGGCTTGCGGTATGGCTCTTGCGGCTAAGCTTGACAACAAGGACTATCGCACATATACAGTTTTGGGCGACGGTGAGGTTGAGGAAGGTCAGGTATGGGAGGCTGCAATGTTTGCTTCTCACAACAAGCTTGACAACCTCGTTGTTATCGTTGACCAGAACGGCTTACAGATTGACGGAACTGTTGAGGAGGTTGCAGGAATTGAACCGCTCGACAAGAAGTTTGAGTCATTCGGCTTTGAGGTAATCAAAATCGACGGTCACGACTTTGAGCAGATTGCCTCAGCTCTTGACAAGGCAAAGACCGTTAAGGGCAAGCCCACTGCAATTCTTGCAAAGACCGTCAAAGGCAAGGGCGTTTCATTTATGGAAAATCAGGTTGGCTGGCACGGCACCGCTCCCAACAAGGAACAGTTCGAGCAGGCTACAGCCGAGCTTCAGGCTGAGATTGACAGATTGGAGGGCAATTGCTGATGGCTGAAACAAAGAAAATTGCAACAAGAGAAAGCTTTGGTATGGCTCTTTGCGAGCTTGCCAAGACAAATAAGGATATAGTAGTTTTTGACGCAGATCTTGCTGCTGCTACAAAAACAGGCATTTTCAAAAAGGAATTTCCCGACAGATTTTTTGACTGCGGTATTGCCGAGGGCAATATGGTAGGCGTTGCGGCAGGTATGGCTGCGGCAGGCAAAATCCCCGTTGCGGCTTCATTTGCAATGTTCGCAACAGGCAGAGCTTTTGAACAGATCAGAAACTCAGTTGCTTACCCCCACCTCAACGTAAAAATCGCAGGAAGTCACGCAGGTATTTCAACAGGCGAGGACGGTGCAACTCACCAGTGCCTTGAGGATATCGGCATTATGAGAACAATCCCCGGTATGGTTGTTTTAAACCCTGCCGACCACTACGAGATGATGGCGGCTACAAAAGCTGCAATTGAGTACAACGGACCTGTTTATATCAGACTCGGCAGACTTGCAATTGACAGTTTCAACGACCCCGAAACATATAAATTCGAGCTCGGCAAGGGCATCACGCTCCACGAAGGCAACGACGTTGCAGTAATTGCAACGGGACTTGTTGTAAATGAGGCGTTAAAGGCTGTAAAGGAGCTTGAGGCTGAGGGAATCAACGCCCGCCTTATCAACATTCACACAATCAAGCCGATTGACAGAGAAATCATCATCAAGGCGGCTAAGGAAACAGGAAGAATCATCACAGTTGAAGAGCACAACGTAATCGGCGGTCTGGGCGACGCAGTTTGTGAAGTTACAAGCGCAGAGTGCCCCGTAAAGGTTACAAAAATCGGTGTAAACGACAGGTTCGGTTACAGCGGTCCGGCTCTTGAGCTTCTTGATAAATTTGAACTCACACAGCCCCATATCGCAAAGGCAATCAGAACTGTTGTCAAAGAGGGCTGAGTATAGTTTTATATCAGACAGCATAGGGGCTGACTCTTACGAGCCGGCCCCGTTTTAATTATAAACGTTATTTTGGGTTATACTATTTGCAGACAAAATTACGGGGTGTTATTATGTCAGAAATTCTCGACCTCATCATCTGCGGCGGAGGTGCCGCAGGACTTACATCAGCCGTCTACGCCGCAAGGAGCGGCCTTGACTTCGTGCTGATTGATATTTCCTCGTCAATGGGCAGTCAGATTACACAGACGTCAGACGTTGACAACTACACAGGCTTTGAAAAGGTAAACGGTATGGAGCTTGTAATGAAGTTCTACGAACACGCAAATGCTCTTAACGCTCCGATGATAAATGACGAGGTACAAGAAATTTCGAAGGAAAACGGCATTTTCACCGTAAGATGCGCACAGGGCGAATACAAGTCAAGGACTGTAATTTACTGCTCGGGTGCATCTCACAGAGAGCTTGGCGTTAAGGGCGAAAAAGAGCTTTTAGGTAAAGGAGTAGGCTACTGCGCAGTATGCGATGGCTTTTTCTACCGCAATAAAACCGTTGTCGTTGTCGGCGGAGGAAACACCGCCGTAACCGACGCACTCTATCTTTCAAAAATCTGCAAAAAGGTAATTTTAGTTCACAGACGTGACAGCCTGCGTGCTGAAAAAATTCTCACCGAAAGGCTCGAAAACGCCGAAAATGTTGAAATTATGTTCAACAGCGAGGTTGCGGAAATCCTCGGTGAAAAAAGCGCAGACGGCGTTCTGCTTAAAAGCGGAGAAAAAATCCACTGCGACGGAGTGTTTATTGCAGTCGGAATTGTTCCGAGGAGCGACACTGTTAAAAATCTTGCAAATCTTGACAATAACGGCTATATCGTTGCCGACGAAAGCGGAAAGACATCACTTGACGGACTTTTTGCGGCAGGCGATGTGCGTACAAAGGAACTAAGGCAGATTATTACAGCCTGTTCCGACGGTGCAAACTGCGTTGACAGCGTAAATAAATTTCTGGATAATTTATAATATGAAAAACAACACGATACTGAAAAATTCTGCGTTTGCCTGCGTTGCGGCTGTATTCTGCACACTTTTATGGGGAACTGCGTTTCCTTTTATAAAGCTTGGTTATTCAACGTTAAAAATTTCCAACGGCGACCTCGGCACAAAAATCCTCTTTGCAGGCATACGCTTTCTCCTTGCAGGAATTATGGTTTACATTTTTCTCTGCATTTCACAAAAACGGTTCGCCGTTTTACATAAAAGCGATTTTGCAAAGGTCTTTGCCCTCGGTTTTACGCAGACATCAATGCAGTATATTTTCACCTACGTCGGCATAGGCTTTACAAGCGGCACGAACACCTCGATTATCACATCCTGTGCATCGTTCATTACGGTGCTTTGCGCTCCGATTTTCTTTAAAAGCGACAGGCTGTCAGTACTGAAAATCGTCGGCTGTCTGCTCGGCTTTTCGGGGGTAATTGCAATCAACGGCTTCGGCGGACTTTCGCTTGACACACTTTTCGGCGATATTCTGATTTTTATGTCCACGCTATGCGCCGCTGGCGGCAACATTATTTCAAAAAAGCTTGCAAATGGCAGAAATCCCGTTGAGCTTACTGCGTTTCAGCTAATTTTCGGCGGACTTCTGCTGACGGTAATCGGAGTTATACTGGGCGGAAAACTTGACTTCGGCAACATTAACGGTATGCTCATTCTGCTGTGGCTGTCGGTTGTGTCGGCGGTTGCCTTCACAATTTGGACGGCACTTCTGAAATACCACCCTGCAAGCAAAATTACGATTTTCAATCTGCTTGTTCCGATTTTCGGGACTGTACTGTCGGGGCTTATGCTCGGCGAAAATATATTCAGGCTTGAAACGCTCATTTCACTTATACTGATTTCACTCGGCATTGCCGCTGTTAATATAAATATGAAAGCGAAAAACAAAAATGGAAAAGCTTAAAATTAAAGGCGTAATCTCCGATATGGACGGCGTAATTCTCGACACAGAAAAGCTTTATGTGCGTTTCTGGTGCGAGGCGGCTAACTTTTACGGACACCCAATGGAAAAGCGTCACGCCCTCGGGATTCGCTCAATGAACAAAAAGTTTGCGTCCGTTAAACTGAAAGGCTGGTTCGGCGAAGATTTCGACTACGACGCAGTACGCCAAAAGCGCATTGAGCTTATGGAAAAATACATAGAAGAAAACGGAATTGAATCTAAGTACGGCGCAGAATTTCTGCTGTCGTACCTCAAAGAAAACGGCTGCAAGGTTGCACTTGCAACCGCAACGGGGTTTGACAGAACGAAAAGCTACCTTAAAAGGCTTGATTTATTTAAGTATTTTGATGAGATTGTCTGCTCGTCAATGGTGCAAAACGGCAAGCCCGAGCCTGACATTTATCTGCTTGCCGCAGAAAGGCTCGGCTTAAAGCCGCAGGAGTGTATTGCGCTTGAGGACTCGCAGAACGGAATCAAGTCGGCAAGCTCGGCAGGGTGCAAAACAGTTATGGTGCCCGACCTTGACGGTCCGAGCGATGAAATCAAGCCGCTTTTATACGACGTTGCCGACGGACTAAGGGACGTTGTGAGAATAATTCGGAATGCGTAATTCGGAATTCGGAATTATATTTTTTAAATTAATCAACACTGTCGTAGGGAAACTAACTCCGTGTCCACACATAAATTGCAAAGCAATTTATGTGAATTGGGACGTCTGGGAAGCCGTCCCCTACGGATATAGAGGAAACGTTTTAATTTAATTTCGTAGGGGACGGGTTCCTACACGTCCCTAAACGTCACCGATATATCAATATATATCAGGGAAACAAGCCTTTCCTAACAACACATACTAATATAATTTCGGAGCGGAGCGACCATCAATTCCGCATTAAGCAAAAACATAAGGGAGAGAAGAAAAATGGAACTATTAAATCAGATTGCCGAAAATATCGACGAGTTCCTCTGGGGCGTGCCGATGATTCTGATTTTGCTCGGAACTCATATTTTTATGACAGTACGGACAAAATTCATTCAGCGCAAAACCTTTAAGGCTATCAGGCTTTCGGTAACAAAGGACCCCGACGTTGACGGCGACATCAGCCCGTTTCAGGCGCTTACGACTGCGCTTGCCTCAACAATCGGAACAGGCAACATCATCGGCGTGGGTACTGCTATCGCCCTCGGCGGTGCAGGTGCTGTGCTGTGGTGCTGGCTTACGGGTGTTTTCGGAATTGCGACAAAGTACGCTGAGTCGCTTATCGCCGTAAAGTACCGTGTAAAAACAAAGGACGGCAAAATGCAGGGCGGTGCAATGTACGCAATCGAGCGTGGAATTCACCCGACAATCGGCGGCAAAAAGCGCAGTATGAAGTGGCTTGCAATCCTCTTTGCAGTCTTTGCGGCTCTGGCTTCGTTCGGTATCGGATGCGGCGTTCAGACAAATGCAATTTCAAGCATTATGGACAGCACGTTCAACCCCGACGGAAACATTACCGTTAATCTGTTCGGCAATGAAGTTTCAACCGTTTCCCTCATTTCCGGAATTATCGTTGCAATCTGCGTTGCGCTCGTAATTTTCGGCGGTATCAAGGCAATTTCCAAGGTGTGCGAAAAGCTCGTGCCGTTTATGGCTATTATGTACGTTGTCGGTTGTGTAATTATTCTCATTATGAACAGCGACGTTCTGTGGCAGACTGTCTGCACAATCGTAAGCTCTGCCT
The DNA here is from genome assembly GCA_902766885.1 of uncultured Ruminococcus sp. Taxonomy (GTDB): domain Bacteria; phylum Bacillota; class Clostridia; order Oscillospirales; family Acutalibacteraceae; genus Ruminococcoides. Next base: position 18,051 of record CACXFS010000080.1, read on the forward strand.
TCTCACCTGCCGCTGTCGGCGGTGGCCTTGTCGGCTCGGGCGTTATGCTTGCGGCTCGCTACGGCGTTGCAAGAGGTCTTTTCAGTAACGAATCAGGTATGGGCTCTGCTCCGATTGTAGCCTCTGCCGCTCAGTCGAGAAACCCCGTAAGGCAGGCTATGATTTCGGCAACGGGCACTTTCTGGGACACAGTTGTTGTGTGCCTTATGACAGGTCTTGTAATCGTTAGCTCCTGCATCAAGAATCCGCAGATTGACACCGTAAGCGTTGAGGGCGGCAAGCTCACCTCGGCGGCTTTTGCTCAGATTCCCGTTATCGGAACTCCGATCCTCGTTGTGGGAATTGTCCTCTTTGCGTTTTCAACAATTCTCGGTTGGTCTTACTACGGTGAAAGGTGCATTGAATATCTTTTCGGAAGAAAAGGCGTTCTGCCCTACAAACTGATTTTCGTTGCAGTTCTGCTTATCACTCCGATAACTGCGCTCGACTTTGTGTGGACAATGTCCGATATTTTCAACGCACTTATGGCTCTGCCGAACATTATTGCGATTATTGCTCTCTCCCCCGTTATCGTTAAGGAAACAAACTACTACCTCTACGGCAACCGACTTGATGAATTTGACAAAACACCCATTCCGATTGTAGATAAATAAAATTTGTTAAGTAATACATAAACCGCCCGAACGGTTTTACGCTGTTCGGGCGGTTTGTATTTTTAGGTTGCATTTGCAAAATTTGGTGGTATAATAGTTATTATAGTTTACAACAGATATTATGAAATACAAATCAGGAGCGCAGTGATTAATTATGAAAAAATTTATCGAGTACTTTACCGACGAGCATCTTGCGCTTTTGCGCAGTCAACTGCTTTTTTCGGGACTGAGCGACCACGAAATTTTTATGTTCATTCAGTATTCCCAACCGTTTTATGCAAACATCAAGGACGGCAAATCAATTCGGATTGCAGGCGAATACAGTCATATGACGGGAATTGTGATTTCGGGCAGTGCGCACCTTTACACGGTTGACTACGAGGGCAACAAAACCCTGCTCAAATCAATCGGAAGTGCGGACAGCGGAACGATTTACTCCATGTTCGACTACTACAATTCACTTTTAGAGCTTACTGCAAATGAGGACAGCGAGCTGATTCTGATTCCTCCCGAAAAGATTTTTATTGCAGAGGAAAAGCTTGCGATGATTCAGCAGAAAATTGTCGTAAATATGATGGCGTCACAACGACAGGCATTTCTTGACCTTTCGGAACATATTTCGTGCCTGTCGCAGAGAAGCATTAAAGATAAGATTTTAAAATTTCTGAAAATCAACTGCGAACGTGAACATTCCTACAGCTTTACCGTTCCGTTTTCACGTGAGGAGCTTGCAAACTACCTTGCAGTAGACAGAGCTTCACTTTCACGCTCGCTCGGCGAACTGAAAAGCGAGGGCATACTCGATTTCAGAAAAAACAGGTTTACAATTTTAAAAACAAATATATTCAAGTATGAATAAAGGCGGCAAATTATGGAGTTTCAAAACAAGAAAACAGCTTTAATTCTTGAGGGCGGCGCACTGAGGAGCTTTTTTACCTGCGGCGTGCTCGACTATTTTATGGAAAAGGACATTTACTTTCCGTGCGTGTGCGGTGTTTCGGCAGGCTCGCTGTGTGCAATCAGCTATCTTTCAAGGCAAATCGGACGAACGGCTGAGGTGAATCTGAAATTTGTCAACGACAAGCGCTATATGAGCCTGCACAGCCTGATTAAGGACAAGATGATTTTTAACTTCGATTTCCTTTTCGGCGAAATCAGCCACGACCTTGTCCCGCTTGACTACGACGCATTTTACAACAGCACAGAAGAATTCTATGCCTTTGTCACCGACTGCGAGTCGGGCAGGAGCGTCGCCTGCGAAAAGGGAAAATGCAGTGATATTCTGAAGGCTTGCAGAGCCTCGAGCAGTATGCCTGTTCTGTCAAAAATCGTTGAGCTTGACGGTCACAAGTGCCTCGACGGCGGAACAGCAAACCCGATTCCGTTTGAATGGGCAATTGAAAACGGCTATGAAAAAATCGTGCTTGTACTGACAAGGGACATTGATTACCGCAAAAAACCGCTTTCGGGAATGTTAAAGAGGGTTTATGAGAAAAAATATTCGGAATATCCCGAGCTTTTAAAGACAATCTACAACATTCCCGACCACTACAACAGCCTTGCAGAGCAGATTGTAAGGCTTGAAAACGAGGGCAGATTATTTGTTATCCGCCCCGATGAGCCTGTCAGGGTAAAGCGAACGGAAAAGGACACAAAAAAGCTTGAGGAGCTTTACGCAGTCGGCAGACGTGTTGCGGAAAACAGAATTGACGATATGATGGAATATTTATTTTAATTCGGAATGCGGAGTTCGGAATTGAGGTCGAGTGGATAGATTGGAGTAATTTAAAAGTATAGTGCCCGTATTAATTTATATGCGGCGTTGCCGGTCGAGTGCCTCGACACGCAAATTTTAAATGTTAACTTTTCTTACAGACTTTATTAGTTACACTACATCATAATGTAGGGAACGGTCTTGACCGTTCCAATTACCTATAGGTTAGCTGTAAATTTGCGGAACAGTCAAGACTGTTCCCTACACTTTATTACTAAACATTGCCGATATATCAAAACTGATTCAACTAACAAGCCTATCCAAACAACACGCATTATTACAAATTCGGAGCGTAGCGACCATTAATTCCGAATTACGCATTCCGAATTACGAATTAAATTATAGTTTAACTTACTAAAGAGGACAACCTGATAAATTATATCGACTTATATAACGGACCAGAAAGGAATTATGAGGATGGGAAAAAGAACGCTCAAAAAGGCGTTTAAGGACAGTCTGCCTATACTTGCGGGTTATCTTGCCTTGGGCATAGGCTTTGGAGTGCTGCTCCACAGCAAAGGCTACAGCTTTCTCTGGGCTTTGCTTATGAGCTGCACAATCTATGCGGGCGCAGGACAGTATGCCGCAGTTGACTTATTAAGCAGCGGTGCGTCGCTTATCACAACTGCCGTAATGACGCTGATTATAAACGCACGTCACTTTTTTTACGGCTTTTCACTGCTCGACAAGTACAAAGGTACGGGCAAAGCAAAGCCCTATATGATTTTTGCGCTGACGGACGAAACCTACTCGCTTGTCTGCACAGCAAAAATTCCCGAGGGAATTGACGAGAAGAAGTACTACTTATTTCTTTCGGTACTCGACCAGCTTTACTGGATTACGGGCTGCACAATCGGCGCACTGCTCGGCACGTTCATTCCGTTTGACAGCACCGGAATTGACTTTGCTATGACTGCGCTGTTTGTTGTAATCTTCGTTGAACAATGGCTGAGCACAAAGGAGCATTTGCCTGCAATTTTAGGTGCGGCTACAACACTTGTGTGCCTTTTCGTTTTCGGTGCGCAGTATTTTATCATTCCGTCAATGGCTTTTATCGCAGTTGAGCTTGTAATTTTCAGAAAAAGATTTGAAAAGAGCCAACCCGACAGCGAAAAAACAGATGCGGAGGTGAGCGAAAATGGATAACAACACCGTTCACTCTCTTTTAATCGTCGCAGTTATGGCTGTATTTACGGCGTTGACACGCTTTCTGCCGTTTCTTGCGTTTCCCGAGGGACGTAAACGCCCTAAGGTCATTACATATCTCGGCACTGTACTCCCCTATGCCTTAATCGGTATGCTCGTTATCTACTGCTTTAAAAGTGTTTCAATTTTCGCCTACCCCTACTGCATACCCGAGCTTTTAGCCGTTGTGCTCGTTGCTTTGCTCCACATCTGGAAACGCAACACTCTTATCAGCGTATTCGGCGGAGTGATTTTCTATATGGTGCTCGTTCAGTGCGTTTTTTGATTTATTGGAAACTGCTCCGATGCGATCGGGCAAAAAAGATTTGGTAATATCAATCTGTCTGACCGATTTGCGTGTCGAGGCTCTCGACTTTTCTGTTGACATACTATTAATAGTATGGTATAATTTCGGAAGATTAAGGGAGTAGTCGGCGCAATATGCGTGATTAAGCCAACATACTTGGGCGTGCCCATGGTTTAATTTTAAATGACAAGACTTATCTGTTTTAAGGCAACAGGTAGGTCTTTTTTTGTCCTCTGTTGCTTATACTAAACTCTAAATAAAAAACAAAATATCTTTTTGGCATATTTTCCGCCATACTTCGTGAGCTGTCCTCGAAATGCGTCAGCATTTCTGTGGAATCTCACTCGTCTGACGAAAAATCTGCTCAAAATTCTTATAAAGTTTTTAATCAGAGTTTAGTATTATTAATGCAATGGAGGAATTTTTTATGGGAATTATTGAGCTTTTCATTCTTGCGGTCGGACTTTCAATGGACGCCTTTGCCGTTTCAATCTGCAAGGGACTGTCGGTGAGAAGTCTTAAAGCACGTCACGGCGTAATCTGCGGACTGTATTTCGGAGGATTTCAGGCAGGTATGCCGCTTATCGGATATTTTCTCGGCAAGCAGTTTGAGTCGCTTATCACAAGCGTTGACCACTGGATAGCGTTTGTACTGCTCGGACTTATCGGTGCAAATATGATTAAGGAGTCATTCGGCAAGCCCGACGAGCTTAACGATTCGTTTGCTCCGAAGTCGATGATTCCGCTTGCAGTTGCCACAAGCATTGACGCACTTGCAGTCGGCGTTACGTTTGCCTGTCTTGACGTTGAGATTTTCTCGGCAGTCGGCTTAATCGGCATTACAACGTTTTTGTTTTCGGCAGTCGGCGTGAAAATCGGCAACGTGTTCGGGGTAAGGTTCAAGTCCAAGGCAGAGCTTATCGGCGGAATCGTGCTTGTTTTGATGGGAGTTAAGATTCTGCTTGAACATTTAGGTGTGATTAATTTTTAGTAAGGTTATCCCTTTTAGTAATTAAACTATAATTTGCGGCGAATCCGCCGCAGGCAATTCGAGTAGAAAAGTCGGATATTTAGGTAAAAACGGTTGCCCGAATTATGGGTTGATATATAGGTAACGTTTCGGAACGTCAAGGATGCCGTCCCCTACGGCTATTAAGGAAATGTTTGCATTTTTGGAATACAGATTGTAATAATTGTCAAATTGCAAAATAGATGACGTAAGGTAGTATCCTGCGTTAGACATAGAAAAATGTCTGACTCCCGAGATACCGAGCTATAATTCAAAACCGACTATATAACGGCCTAAAATGTAACCATTTTGTTTATTTTTCTTTCTAAAATCGAACAATCCTTTGACTATTCTGCATTAAATTGCCTCAAAAGCAAAAAAATCCTTGTTTAGGGTTGATTTTTTAAAGCAACGGTGTTATAATAGTTACAAATTTGTTAATAAATGTTACCGAGATTGTAATTTTCTCGGGGTAAAATGTTACCAAATAGTATTTATTATCAATAACCGGAGGTTTTAAAAATGCAGAGAATTAAAAAACTTACTGCAATTATTCTGAGTATTCTTACGCTTTCAAGCGTATGCGTATTCGGAAGCGCTTTTTCGGCAGGTGCAAGCGGCACCGGCGCAGGACTTGCCGAATGGGCACTTAACGCATACTATGAAGGCTGGTCTTATGTTTACGGCGGCTCTACTCCCGGTGCTGTTGACTGTTCGGGTCTTATCTATTCATACTGCGGCGGCGAGCGCTGCGGCGACCCCCAGCTTAACACGGCAACAGAAAGAGGCTCGGTAAGCAACGGTATTCCCAACGTTCACGGTCTCGGACTCTGGCGTCCCGGTCACGTCGGCGTTTATGTAGGCGACGGTATGGAGGTTGACGCAAGAGGCGACGCATACGATATGTGCTACGAAAGCGTTTACGGTTCATACAGCGGCTGGACATACTGGTTCAAGCTTGCGGCTGTAAGCTACCCCACCAACGGCTGGGAAAAGTTCAACGGCGACTACTACTACTATGAAAACGGCGAGTACATCACCAATACTTCAAGAACAATCGGCGGTACTACATACTACTTTGACTCAAAGGGACGTTCAAGCAAGACTCCCTCTGATACATCAAGCAATTCATCAAACAATTCATCAAGCAATTCAAGCTCATCTTCAAATTCATCATCACAGAGCAAACCCACTTCGTGGAGAAACGGCTCAACAGGTGAAGAAGTAAAGAAGATTCAGAACCGCCTTGCAGAGCTCGGCTACTACACAGGCGCTGTTGACGGAAACTTCGGCGATGCAACAGAAAAGGCTTACAGAGCTTTTCAGGAGGCAGCAGGACTTACCGTTGACGGTATAGCAGGCTCAGACAGAGAGGTTCTATACTCTGACGACGCACCGTATGCTCCGAAGGTTGAAGAAACAACCGCTTCCTCAGAGGAGAAAAACAGCGACGAAAAGAAAGCCGACGAGGAAGAAAAGTCAGCAATTGAGTTCAAGAGCGGCGACGAAAACGACGACGTAAAGGCAATTCAGGGAAAGCTCGCAGAGCTAAAGTACTTTGACGTTGACCCCACAGGCTTTTACGGAGATTATACTGTTCAGACAGTAATGAATTTCCAGCTTGCAAACGGACTTGAAGCAACAGGTATTGTTGACGAAGAAACATACAAATTACTTTTCAGCGCTGACGCTGTTGTAAACCCCAACCCCACAGAAAGCACTGATGAACAGTCGGCAACAACAGCCGTAGAATCAGGCCCCGTTCAGATGCCGCTTACAACAAGCCCCTCTGAACTGATTATTGCAAACGAACAGAATCAGAGCTACGCAGATACTGCAACCGATGTTGTTAAAAAGACAAACAAGGTTACAAAGAAGGCTCTTTCAAATTCATCATCGGTTATCCCCTCAGCCGCAACGGCAGAGGTCAAGAGAACGGCAAATATCTGGCTTTGGTTTGTACTTGTAGCCGTTATCCTCGGCGCACTTGCAGCAGTATTTATGCTCCGTGACAGAAAGTCAAACAGATACGCAAAGTACTGCGCAAAGAAGAAAAAGCACGCAAACTTCAAAGCAGAGGTAAACACTCGCTGGTAATCGAGTGCCTCGACACGCAAATTAAAGCCGAGTAACTTGGCAGGTAAAATGATAATAAAGGTCGGAACATCGCAAATGATGTCCCGACCTTTTATTTCGTAGTGTTTTTTGTTTAAGAAAGCCTGATATAACGGTGACGCTTAGTTTTTGTGCAGGGAACAGTCTTGACTGTTCCGCAAGAATACAGCTAACTAATGGGTAATCGGAACGGTCAAGACTGTTCCCTACATTTGAGTTATGTAGCGGCGAACTATGTTCGGCATAATGTATAAATTGTTGAACAATTTATACATAGGGACGTCCGGAAAGCCGTCCCCTACGGAAAGGTTTATTTTCCTCTATAACTACGGTTATCCGACTTTAATAACGGTAACGGTCTAAAAAATATACCTCACCGTAATGGACGCAACGTTATTTTCAATGTGTGTGCCTATCCTTCCGTCATTTTTCTCGGTGAGTTTTTTCAGAATATTTATTTTGAGCATACCTTCGTTCTTGCTCTGTGACTCGTCAAAAAATCCATCGTTTTCGCACGGGAAGCTGATTTTATACAGCATTATACCCTGTTTACAGTCAGCCGAAATTTCAATCAGCTTTTCCCTGTCGGAATTTATATTATGCAAGCTGACAAGTGCAATATCAATCGTGTTGTTAAGGAGCACGCATATATCAAAATTATCCTCGGGGAGCTTAACAAGGCTTCCCGAAAATTTAATTTTCACGTCATCGGCAAGCTGTTTCTGCCTTTCGGTGAGAATAGCGTCTGCGGTGTCGCTGCCCGTATTGTAAAGAATACTGTACGAGCTGATAATTTCTCTGTCGCATTTTTTTACAAGCTCTAATGCATCTTCCGCCTTTCCCTGCTCAAGCAAGGGCTTTATCCACATTGACAGGTTATTGTAATCGTGCCTGAACCGCCTGAGCTGTGCGCCCGACTGCGCAATCGTCTTTCCGTATTCCCGCTGAATATTAAGCTGTTGTTCAAAAACACCGTTTTCGTATCTGTAAAGATTCTTCTTAACCTGATTATAAATCAGAACAGGAAACGCAATTGTAAAAATGAGAGAAATAAGCATTGCAAGAAATTTAACTGCAACTGCGTACTTTACATCTGAATCGAGCAGAGAAACTATGTAGCTGAAGTTTCCCCCGATAATCAGAAAAAGATTGAACAGCAGTACAACAGGCTTTGAAACGTTTTCTATAAAAAACTTCGTCTGTTTTTCCAGAACGGTACACAAAACCAAAAAAACGATACTCACAATCAGCGAGGTTATCATTCCCGTAAATTCAAAAAAGGTACTTTGAGTAATATTATTTCCGAAAAGTGAGAAAACCAGAACAAGGTAAAATGCGACAAACATTATTACCGAGCTGAGCGTGATTGCCGTGCCGAATATGTAAAATTTCTTAGGACCTTTGAGCAGAAACGGTGTGAGCATAAGCCCCCAGAATTCGAGGTTGACGACAATTCCGTACTCTATATCTCCCTCGAGAAACAAAAACGAGGCAACCATCAGAAACAAAATCGTTACCGAAACGGCAAAATAAAGCTTTGCGCTCCTTAAATCAAAGAGCCTTTTTGTAAAAAGATACACAATGAGTATTCCCACAACATACTCAACAACGCTGTCGGTAAACGCAATCCCACTCATAAAATCCCTCTTTTTAGACCGTTTTATAAAACCGATAAATAAATTCTAACGGGCAGCCACACAGGGCTGCCCCTACAGATTATTTTATATCATTCATTTAATTTATTCCGTAGGGGCGACCCCGTGTGGTCGCCCGAAACTTAATTTAATCAGTTTCCCTTGTCCCTCGGCATTTTCTTGACCGAAACGGCGTCAAGCTCAAACCAGAACGTACTTCCCTTGCCGAGCGTACTGCGCACTCCGTAATGTGCATCGTGTGCGTCAAGAATTGACTTTACAATCGAAAGTCCGAGTCCCGTTCCGATTACGCCACGCTTGTGCTGTTTGTCAACCTTGTAATATCTTTCCCAGATATACTCCAACTTGTCGGCAGGAATACCCTCGCCGTGGTCAGTGACTTCAATCTTCACCTTTTTGTCCTTGACGCTTTGCGTAACAATAACCGTCTTGTCATCGCCTGCGTGATTAATTGCGTTGTTGACAAGGTTATAAATAACCTGCGAAATTTTCAGCTCATCGGCAAATACCCACACGTTTTCACTGCTCTCAAACGTGATATTATATCCGTCCTGCTCCTTCAGCTTTGAGTATCTTTCAAAAATATCCTTTACGCTGTCTGTAAGGCAGAAGCGTGTTTTCTCAGGCTGAATTGCACCCGACTGGAGCTTTGAAAGGTCGAGCAAATCATTTACAAGGCTTGAAAGGCGTGTTGCCTCGTCAATGATAATCTGAATGTTTTCAGGTGTGTTCTCGCCGGGCAGGTCACGCATAACTTCGCCGTAGCCCGTAATCATGGTAAGCGGAGTTCTCAAATCGTGCGAAATGTTCGCAATAAGCTCCTGCTGGAGCTTTTCTGTAGCGGCAAGCTCGGTTTTTGCGTAGTTAAGAGTATCGTTGAGCTCCTCAACCTCAAGATAACCCGTTGCGTCAAACTCAACGTCGTAATTCTTCTTTGCAAGCTCCTTAGCCGCACTGTTGGTCTTTGAAATCGGACGTGCTATCTTTCTTGTAACATAAATTGAAAGCAGTACAGCCAAAATAATGAACACAACCGACACAATGAACATCTGTTCCTTGATGATTTCAACCGTGTTGCTAAGCGGAGTAATTGACGAGGTTACAAGCAGGAAGCACTCGCTTGAATCCCTCAGCTCGATTATATCGGCATACACCATATTCTGCACGTCGCTTGAGCCGCTGCTTGAATAGTGAAGTTCAGCTCTGGGCGTATCGGGAGAAGCAAAACTGTTGACAATTCTGTCAAGCTTCTGCTGCGCAATATTCCTGTCACGCTTGCTTGTCACGCACATATACTGACCGCCGTTTTCGACTGCGCTCTTGTAGTAGGAGTACACGTCGTGGTACTCAAAATCAAGTGCAGTTGCAGGGTTGTCGTATTCGCAGTCGTACATCAGCTCAAACAGCGTTGACGACGAATCATACACATAAACCGAAAGCGAATTGTAGCTTGCAACGTTTTCGATTGTGCCCTGAACGTTCTTATTTTCCTGAATTGATTTTGAAATTATCGAGGCATTTTTTTCAACCTGCGACGACTTTGTCGTTGTGTAGAACGATTCAAGAAAGAACGTCTGAAACGCCCACAAAACGACCAGAATTATCAAGCCGTAAAGCAAAAAGTAGCACAACAGCTTGAAATTAAGCGGTATATTTTTTCTGCTAATTCGTTTCAAAACGGTAGCCGACTCCTCTCAGGGTTACAATGCATCTGCTGTATTCGCCAAGGCTTTTGCGCAAGAGCTTGATGTGTGTGTCAAGCGTTCTTTCGTCGCCGAAGAAATCATAGCCCCATACCTCGCTTATAAGCTTTTCACGGGTGAGGGCAAGTCCCTTGTTCTTGACCATATAGAAGAACAGCTCGTACTCCTTCGGAGTCATCTCAATTCTCTTGCCGTCGATTGTGACGATTCTTGCGGAAAAGTCAACCGACAGTCCCTCGTAGGTAAATACGTCCTTTTTAACCTGTTCGCCCTGCTCACCGCCGTTTGAACGCTTGATAACGGCGTTTACACGCATCATAAGCTCCTTTGGAGAAAACGGCTTTACAACGTAGTCGTCGCTTCCGAGTTCAAAGCCGTGGATTTTGTCGTATTCCTCTCCCCTTGCGGAAAGCATAATTATCGGAGTTGTGCGGAATTTTCTGATTTCTCTGCAAGCGGAAAATCCGTCAAGCTCAGGCATCATAACGTCCATTATGATAAGGTCAAATTCCTCTTTGCGGCAGATTTCAATCGCCTGCATACCGTCAACGGCTTCCTCAACGGTATATCCCTCAAACTCCGCATATTTGCGGATAATCTGTCTTATTCTGAATTCATCATCAACTACAAGTAACCTGCTCATTTTGTCCTCTCCTTTAGCTTTTATTCTTTATCATTATAAATTTTATCGTGCGAATGTGATAAAAATATGTAATTTTTGAAAAAATTATTAAAACTATATTGATTATACCACAAAAATCTCGATATTGAAATAGCGTTGAAAAAGTTATATAATTATATTGTTAAATTTTAAACAATAAAGCTTGCAGAGAGGAATTGGCATATGGAAATAAGACGTATAAAAGCCGACGACGTTACAGCCGCAGTCAAAAAGCTGTTTATGGACTGCAACTACTTTATCGGCAAGGATATTATGAATGCGCTTGAAAAAGCCTGCGAAAACGAGCAGTCGCCCGTAGGCAAAAGCGTTCTGTCGCAGATTATCGAGAACGACAAAATCGCCGCAAAGGAGGAAATTCCGCTTTGTCAGGACACGGGAATGTCTGTGCTGTTCGTTGAGTACGGCGACAAGGTTGTGATTGAGGACGGCAACTTTGACGAGGCAGTCAATGAGGGTGTTCGTCAGGCGTATGAAGAAGGTTGTCTGCGCAAAAGCGTTGTAGCAGACCCTGTTTTTGACAGGGTGAACACTCGTGACAACACGCCTGCTATTATCCACACAAAAATTGTAAGCGGAAACACAATTAAAATTACCGCAGGCGGAAAAGGCTTTGGCAGTGAAAATATGTCGGCAATCAAAATGCTGACTCCGTCCTACGGCGTTGAGGGCGTAAAGCAGTTTATCCTCGATACCGTTTTCAAGGCTGGTCCTAACCCCTGCCCCCCGATTGTGGTCGGAGTGGGAATCGGCGGTACGTTTGAGCGTGCGGCTCAGCTTGCAAAAAAGGCTACCTTCCGCCCTATTGACACCAAAAACGAGGACGAGCGTTACGCCGCACTCGAAGATGAACTTTTAACTGAAATCAACAAAATGGGCTTTGGACCGGCAGGCTTGGGCGGTAATACAACCGCAATCGGCGTAAATATTGAAACCTCGCCCACACACATTGCAGGAATGCCCGTTGCGGTAAACATCTGCTGTCACGCGGCAAGACACGCATGCACAACAATCTGACGGAGGGATAAAATGACTAAGAAAATTACACTTCCGATTACGGACGAAGATATTAAAAATTTAAAAGCAGGCGACAGCGTTCTGCTTACGGGCACGATTCTCACAGGCAGAGACGCCGCACACAAAAGACTTTTTGAGCTGATTGAACAGGGCAAGGAGCTGCCGATTGACGTTAAGGGCGAGCTGATTTACTATGTAGGACCTGCACCTGCAAAAGAGGGCTACGCAGTGGGCCCCGCAGGCCCTACCTCAAGCTACAGAATGGATAAATACGCACCCGCACTGCTCGACCTCGGCTTAAAGGGAATGATAGGCAAGGGCGCAAGGAACAAGGAAGTTATTGACGCAATTGTAAAGAACAAGTGCGTGTACTTTGCCGCAATAGGCGGAGCGGCGGCGCTTATTGCAAAAAGCATAAAGTCAGAGGAAATTCTCTGCTACGAGGATCTGGGAACGGAGGCTGTGCGCAGATACACCGTTGAGGACTTTCCCTGCATCGTTGCAATCGACAGTGAAGGCAACAACGTGTATGAAACAGAGCCATTAAAATATAGAAGAAGTTAATTCGGAACAGAGGAAATTCAGATGCTTGACGATTCTATTTTTCAGCTTTTATTTGACTCATTGCAATTTTTCTTCTGCGAAGTAGTTACAAAAAACATAACCGACAAAAGCAAAAGCATTATTTCTCGCCTGTTGTTTCTGTTGCTGTCTTTACTTATAGCGGCTTTATTAATATCAATAGTGATTTTTGTCATATACTTATTTATTTTTATTGACAATACAGTCAACATTTTTCTTGCTTTGATTATAATTGTGCTGGCTCTTGCACTGTTTTTCGGCGTTATTTTCGCCATAACCAAAATGTCAGACCGATTAAATTACTTTGATTCCTTCAAGGAAGAAATGGATTTTTCAAAAAATGACAATTATTCAAAGCATATCGTTTATCTGACTTTAAAGCAAACAGATAAAGACTGTTTTGTTATGTCGTATTTCCATAGTAACGGTGACATATGTCCTGCCGTATATAAAAAGCGGAACGGAAAAATCGGGCTTATAAATTTTTATGCAGAGAAAACCTGCTATAAAAGCATATACACCGACGAAATTGATTCTGACGAAAGCAAAAATATACGAGTGTGCAGAATAAGAAACAAAGCTACACAAAATCAGATGATTGTTTTTGCTTCCGAAATCAATGGTTTGGAATTTATTATTAACGGCAATAAAATTCCCGAAACGGACTGTAAAAACAGGTTTGGTAAATTTAAAATCTACGCACTGCTTGAAAACGCAGATACTGCAAACTGCAACACAGTATCAATTAACGGTATAAATTATCCGTTAATTGAGAGCGGCTACAGCACATCGTTCATCAGCCGAACAGAAATAATCCAATAAATTAAGGTCGGATACCGCAAAGGCAGTATTCCGACCTTTTTTAATGATTGTAGCGGCAAACTGTGTTCGCCATATTTCATAAATTGCGTTGCAATTTATGAAACGGGACGTCTGGGAAGCCGTCCCCTACGGAAATGTTTCCACTCGAATTTACCCAGCTAAAACAGCTTGTAAATTTTCAACAGGCGTTTTTCCAAGTCAACAACACCAAGTCCGAGGAAGTTATTTTCCCTGTCCTTTACTCTGAAAATATCGCCGTCTTTTACGTCAAGCTTTTTAAGGTACGTTCTGTCAATGTCGAGCGCACCGCCGTTTGAAAAGCGCCTTGACTGAGCGTCAGACACGCTTACATATCCAAGACTTTCAAAAAGGCTTTCAACGCTTAAAAGCCTTTCTTCAAGTTTGTTTTTTTCGGCAAGCTTCCTTGCCATGTCAAGCGTTATACAGTCCGAAATGTCAAATCCGCAGGCTGACGTTCTTCTCAGTCCCGTCATAACTGCACCGACTGCGAGCTTTCTGCCGATATCGTCAATCAGCGTGCGGACGTACGTTCCCTTTGAGCAGGCAACCTTTAGCTTTCCGCTCTGCGTTTCTTCGTCAAAGCCGAGCAGTTCAAGGCTGTAGACCGTTACATTTCTGCTCTCACGCTCAACCTCTACTCCCTGCCTTGCAAGGTCGTAGAGCCTTTGCCCGTTTTTCTGAACAGCCGAGAACATAGGCGGTATCTGGCTGATTTCTCCCGTGAATTCGGGTAATATATTTAGTATTTCCTCACGCAAAAGTGAGGACTTTTTTTCATTTGTAACCTTGCCCCATATGTCGAGCGTGTCGGTTGTTATGCCGAGCTTAAAATCCGCAACATAGGTTTTGTCGTGATTTAAAATTAAGTCCTGCGCCTTTGTCGCATTGCCCAAAAGCACAACAAGAACGCCCGTTGCGTTGGGGTCGAGCGTTCCCGTATGACCGATTTTCTTCTGCCCTGCAAGCCTTCTTATTACCGCAACAACGTCAAAGGAGGTAAACTCCTGCGGTTTGTCAATTAACAATACGCCGTTCATAGGAATTTTTCCGCCGCTTTAATAAGCTTGTTACGCACAGTTCTTAGGTCGCCCTCAATCGTACAGCCTGCCGCCGCAGGGTGACCGCCGCCGCCGAACTGCGAACAGAAGTCGGAAGCGTTGATATTGCCGTTTGTGCGCACCGAAATTTTGAAAAATCCGCCTTCCTTTTCACGCATTGTAATTCCGATTAAAACGCCCTCAATCTGGCGTGGAATCGAGGCAAGTCCCTCCATCTCGTCGTCGCCGATATCAAGGCTTTTCATCATCTCAAGCGTTGTATAGATAATAGCGCATTTGCCGTCGGCGCAGTACTTTATTGTATTGTAAACAGCGTGTTCAAGCTGGATTTTTTCCTTCGACTTGGTTTCGAACATAGCCTTGTTTATGTAGGCGGTGTCACAGCCAAAATCCATAAGACTTGCCGCAACACGCATAGTTTCCGCCGTAGTGTTTGTGTATCTGAAACAGCCCGTATCGGTGGAAATTCCCGTATAAAGGCAGTTTGCAATTTCCTTTGTGATTCTCACGTTCATTCTCTGCAAAAGCTTGTAGATGATTTCGCAGTTTGCCGCCGCAAATTTATCGACAAATTTCGCCTTTGCCGTAAACGTATTCGAGCCGTGGTGGTCAATACACACGTCCACCCTGCCGATGTACTTGCCCATATTCGAGCCAAGAAGGCTGTCGGCGGCAACGTCTGTGCTGATTATCGTTTCAGCCTCGAAAATCTGCTGTTTTACGCCGTTCAGAAGATAGAGAAACTTTGACGGAACGTTTGTTGTGATTACCCTTGCATTCTTGCCGATTTGCTGGAGCGCCATGCAGAGTGCAAAGCCGCTGCCGAGCGTGTCGCCGTCGGGGTATGCGTGGGTAAGAATTTCGTAGTTGTCGTGAGCCTCAAGAAAACGGGCTATCTCATACAGATTCATCATTTTCTTCCTCATCCTGCGCAACATCAAGGTCGTTTAAAATACGGCTGATGTGTGCGCTGTACTCAATGCTGTCGGTGGCGTTGAAAATCAGCTCAGGCACATGGCGGAGCTTGAGTCTGTGGCCAAGCTCTCTGCGGATAAATCCCGACGCCGATTTCAGTCCCTTTACCGCTTCTTTCGCTCTGTCGAGCCCCTCGATTGCGCTTATCTGCACCGTGCAGTAGGAGAGGTCGTTTGTAACCTCAACCCTTACAATTGACACGAAAGCCTGCGAAACACGAGGGTCCTTAAGCTCACGGAAAATCGCCGTAAGCTCACGCTTAATATCTTCGGTTGTTCTTTCTATTCTGTGACTTGCCATTTTATCACCTACTAATATTTAATTAGTATATAATGTTGAAAACATTAGTCTGTCGGGCAGCCACACAGGGCTGCCCCTACAGTATATTATAATGCGATTATTAAATTAATTCCGAATTACGCATTCCGAATTCCGAATTGAATTAATCACGGTATTCTTCTATAGTATAAACCTCGAACATATCGCCCTCTTTGAGGTCGTTGAACTTTTCAAGTCCGATACCGCACTCGTAGCCCTCGTTAACCTCTTTTACGGCGTCCTTGAATCTCTGGAGCGAGCCGATAGTATCCTCGGCAATTACAATGCCGTCACGGATAACTCTTACACCGCCTCCACGCTGGATTTTACCGCTCTTGACGTATGAGCCTGCGATTGTGCCGACTGACTTAATCTTGATAACGTTGCGGCACTCAGCCATACCGAGTACAACCTCTCTCGTCTTGGGAGCAAGCATACCCTTCATAGCAGTTTCAATCTCGTTGATGCAGTCGTAGATAATGCTGTAGAGTCGCATATCAATTCCCGAACGCTCTGCATTTTCTGCGGCTACGGAATCGGGACGAACGTTAAAACCTACGATAATTGCGTTTGACGCCTCTGCAAGCATTACGTCTGATTCGTTGATTGCGCCTACTGCGCCGTGGATTACGTTTACTCTTACTTCATCGTTCGAGAGCTTTTCAAGTGACTGCTTAACAGCCTCAACAGAGCCCTGAACGTCTGCCTTTACGATAATCTGAAGTTCCTTAACTTCACCGAGCTTCATCTGGTCAAAGAGATTGTCAAGAGTAACCTTGGTCTGCGCATTGAAGATTTCCTCTTTCTTTGCAGCCTTTCTCTGGTCAACAAGAGTTCTTGCAAGGCGTTCGTCACTTACTGCGTCGAAGATATCGCCGCCAACAGGCACTTCGTCAAGTCCCGTAATCTCAACGGGAACAGACGGACCTGCCTCCTGTACTCTTTCGCCCTTGTCGTTTGTCATAACTCTTACTCTGCCCACGCAGGTGCCTGCGATGATTGTGTCGCCCTTGTGGAGCGTACCGTTCTGAACAAGCACTGTCGCAACAGGACCTCTGCCCTTGTCAAGACGAGCCTCAATAACAGTACCCTTTGCGGCTCTGTCGGGGTTAGCCTTGAGCTCCTTCATCTCGGCAACGAGAAGTACCATTTCGAGCAAGTCGTTAAGACCTTCCTTTGTCTTTGCAGAAACGGGGATACACGGTGTGTCGCCGCCCCATTCTTCGGGAATAAGCTCGTGCTCGGTAAGCTGCTGCTTGACTGCCTCGGGGTTAGCGCCCGGCTTATCCATCTTGTTGATTGCAACAATTACGGAAACGCCTGCCGCCTTTGCGTGGTGGATAGCCTCAACCGTCTGGGGCATAATTCCGTCGTCAGCCGCAACAACGAGGATTGCGATATCGGTTACCTGCGCACCTCTTGCTCGCATTGTCGTAAATGCTTCATGTCCGGGTGTGTCGAGGAATGTAATCGGCTTGCCGTCAATCATAACTCTGTAAGCACCGATGTGCTGTGTGATACCGCCTGCTTCGCCTGCGGTTACGTTTGCGTGACGTATAGCGTCAAGGATTGAAGTTTTACCGTGGTCAACGTGTCCCATAACTACAACTACGGGAGCTCTGCCAACGAGGTTTGCATCGTCGTCCTCGCTGTCGTCGATAATTCTCTCCTCAATTGTAACAACAACCTCTTTTTCAACCTTTGCGTGGAATTCCATTGCGATAAGTGAGGCTGTATCAAAGTCGATTGTGTCGGTAGCAGTTACCATTGAGCCCATAAGAAACGCCTTCTTAACAACCTCAGCTACAGTAGCCTTTAGTCTTGACGCAAGCTCGGAAACAACGATTTCATCGGGAATCTGAACGGTAATCGGCTTTTGCTTACGCTCAAGCGCAATACGCTTTAAGCGCTCTGCCTCGGTTTCTCTCTTGCCCTGACGTCTGCCCTTCTGCTTTTGCGAACGGTTAGAGAACTTCTGCTTTTTAACCGTATTGTCTGTACTTCTCATCTTGGAGCTGTCGCTTGCCATATCGTCATACTTTGAGTTGTAGCGCTCAACGTCTACGTTTGTAGCACGAGTATCAATAACTCTGCGCTTGCGGGTGGTTGTTTCATCCTCGCTCTTAATCTCGATATCCTTAGAAGCAGTTTCCTTTTTGTCTGTTCCGGGTTTATTATCTGCCTTTTCAACCTTTTTATCAGCTTTTGGCTTATTTTTATTTTCGATCTTCTGTTCGGCTTTTTTCTCCTCTTTGGGAGCTTGTGCCTGCTTTTCGGGTGCTTCTTCGAGCTTTTTGTTGCGTGTTGCAAAGTAAGCGTCAAAATTTTCAACGCTGTTTTCCTTTGTGATAACGTCAAAAATTACGTCAAGCTCGCTTTCCTCAAGCGAAGTCATAGTCTTTTTTGTAACACCGCAGTGCTTTTCGAGAATCTCGGTAATCTTCTTGTTGGGAACACCCAAATCATTCGCTACGTCCTTAACCTTATATTTTATCATATAATTCTCCTCCCTGTTCGTTTTCATTTTCAATAAGCTGTGAAAGCTTTTCGGCAAAGCCCTTATCCTCCACCGAAAGCACTCCGCACAGCTTGCCGAGTGCAAAGCTTAATTCATCTTTGCTCCTGTTTATGCAAAATGCCTTGATATTGCCTGAATGTGCCGCTGTGAGCACGGGTTTAATGCTGTTTTTTGAAAAGTCGTTTGCAAAAATCACGATTTCTGACTTGCCCTTGATAATCGACTCGATAGTCGGGTCGGCACCGATTACGAGCTTTCCCGCTCGCCTGCAAAGACCGAGAAGTGATAAAAGTCTGTCGTTCATTTAAGCCACCTCTTAATCTTCCGATGCGTTTTCAAGCTCTGCGCTCATCTGCTCGTAAACGTCCTCGGGAATTTTACAGCTTAACGAGCGTTCAAATCTTCGTGCCTTTCGTGCTTTTTCAAAGCACTCGGTGTTTTTGCAGACATACGCTCCCCTGCCGGACTTTCTGCCTGTTAAATCGAGCGAAATTTCTCCGCCCGAAATCACATTGCCGTTTTCATCTTTCTTTTCGGGTGCTTTGACAACTCGGATAAGCTCACGCTTTTCTTTCATCTCACCGCATCCGGTGCATTTTCTTAAAGGAACTTTCTTCATATTTTACCTCAAAGATACGTTATTATCGGAGCACAAATTGCATTGCAATTTGTGCGCAGGGACGTCTGGGAAGCCGTCCCCTACGGAAATGTTTATCATTACATTTATCGTAGGGGGACCCTGTGTGGTCGCCCGAAACGTTACCGTTATAGCAACATAAAATCATCAAACAAGCTTTTCAAATCAAATAATTCCGAATTATTATTTATTCCTCAGCTGTTTCTGTTTCGTCTTCCTCGTCCTCACCGTAGAAACCGCTTTCGGGACGAATGTCAATTCTCCAGCCTGTAAGTCTTGCGGCAAGTCTTGCGTTCTGACCCTTGTTGCCGATTGCAAGTGAAAGCTGACCGTCGGGCACTGTTGCCTTGCAGCTCTTTGTTTCCTCGTCAACAATTTCAACCTTGCAGACGCTTGCGGGTGAAAGAGCTGCGGAAATGTACTTTTCAGGCTCGTCACTGTATTCGATAATGTCGATTTTCTCACCGCCGAGTTCCTCGACAATGCTGTTTACTCTCGCACCCTTTGCACCGATGCATGCGCCTATTGCGTCAACATCGGGATTGTTGCTTGAAACAGCCATCTTTGTACGTGAGCCTGCCTCACGGGAGATAGACTTGATTTCAACAATTCCGTCAAAAATTTCGGGAACCTGCTGTTCAAACATACGCTTTACAAAGCCGGGGTGAGTTCTTGAAATTATAGCGTGAGGACCTCTTTCGTTGTCCTTTACGTCTGCAATATAAACCTTGATGTGGTCGCCCTCTTTAAGCTCTTCACAGCCAACCTGCTCGCTCTTGGGGAGCATAGCCTCTGCCTTGCCGATTTTGATTGTGGCAATTCCGCTTTTGGGGTCGATTCTCTCAACCTGAGCGGTAACGATTTCACCGAGCTTGCTCTGGAACTCAATAAGAGTCTGTCCCTTTTCGCCTGCACGGATTCCCTGACGGATTACATTTCTTGCGGCTGAAACTGCGATTCTGCCGAGCTTTTTGGGGTCAAGCGGAATCTGCGCCTCGTCGCCTATGCTGTAAATCTTTCTCTTGTTGATTTTCTCGGCGTCCTCTCTTGTAATTTCAAAATCAGGGTCGAGCACCTCATCAACAACGGTTTTTACAAGTTTTACGTCAAATGTGTTCTTTTCGGGAACAATGTTGAATACTACGTTTTCGTTGCCGCCGTAGTAGTTTTTGCAGGCGATAACGATAGCCTTTTCAATCTGCTGAAGCATATAATCCATAGGAATATCCTTTTCCTTTTCAAACATTCTCAATGCTTCAAATAATTCCTTGTTAGTCATTTTTCCAATCATCCTTTTCTATTTTTTATTATCAACTTATCAGTCAAAATCATCAAGCTTAATCCACGCAGCGTCCTTTTTGCTGATTGTGACCTCGTTTTCGCCGCTGTGGTCGGAAACAGTAACCATTCCGTCGTCGTAACCCTTTAATACGCCGCAGAAGTCCTTGCCTATCCCCTCAATCGGACGGCGCATTCTCACCATAATGTCGGCGCCGATAAACTGCATAAAATGCTCGTCACGAACAAGCTCACGCTCAACTCCGGGTGAGCAGACCTCAAGGCAGTATGCGTTTTCAATGGGGTCAAGCTCGTCAAGCGGAGTGTTGATTGCACGAGAAACCTTTTCGCAGTCCGTAATATCAACGCCGCCTTCCTTGTCAATGAAGATTCGCAGATACCAGTCGGCACCCTCTTTTACATAGCGGACGTCCCAGAGAGAAAGACCGAAACCCTTTACGATAGGCTCGCAAAGCTCCCAGACCTTTGAAACGGTAACTCCGCCCTTGCTTTTAGCCATACAATACCTCCCGATTAGTAAAATACAAAGGAGCGGGTTTGCTGCCCACTCCTTTACTTTAAGATATTTAACATTATGATTATATCACTGTTTTTCGCAATAATCAAGTGTTTTTTAATTATTTTTAAAGTTTACAGCTTATAAATCAGTAATTCTAAAAAATTTTTTCACTTTTTTCAAAAAACATTTGAAATTGTCGGATATATGTGGTATGATATCAAAAGACGTTGTCTGCCAGTGCAGACGAAAAGAAAAAAGAATATGCTGATATAGCTCAGTAGGCAGAGTGCGTCCTTGGTAAGGACGAGGTCACGGGTTCGAATCCCGTTATCAGCTCCACAGAAAATGACCATAGCCGATACGGCTGTGGTTATTTTTGTATTGGAGCATAACGGGATTCGAAAGGGTGTTAAGAAAACAGTCCTGTGGACTGTTTTCAGCTTTTTTAGTTTTTCTTCATGTTAATTTTTTCATTTAAGGTTTACATAATACTGAAATATGAAAAACAATGTCCGTTTAATGACACATTTGTTATGATATAATCATAGTAAAATATAGTGAAAGGCAATGAAAATACAGGTATTTGTTGTAGAAATTATTCAAAAAATCTTGAATTGTGATTAAAAACTTATATAATGATAATTAGCAAGAATTGATGAGGAGTGAAGCTATGATAACCACAGGAAAATATTACTCGACTCTTACCGGAGACGAAAACGGGAATGACAAATACACGGTGGAACTAAAGTCCAGTATAGAAAAAGCAGGTAAGCTTTGTCTTGAAAATATTAACAATAAAACATTTTCCCCGATAATGATGATGGGAAATATCCAATCGGGTAAGACTAGAGGTTTTATAGGTCTGATGTCTTTGTGCTTTGACAACGGATTTGATGTAACCATCATTCTCACAAAGTGCAGCACTGCGCTTGTAAAACAGACGGTTAGCCGTATGATGACGGAATTTGCGGTTTTCAGAACCGGAAATGCGACTGTTGGCGATATTGTAGCACAGGATATTCTTGACATAGATTTTCGATCCTGTGATACCATGGGACAAAAAGAAGCGGTCATTAAAAAGTTTCTGAAAAACTATAAACGAAAAAAACGAATTATTGTTGTTAAAAAGCAGGCTGATAATGTTGACAGACTTAACCTGTTTATAGAAGCAATTGTAAAGTATGATTATTATCAAAGATTGTTGATTGTTGACGACGAAGCCGATATAACCTCGGTAGGATATGAAAAATCCGGCGTTGAAAACTCTTTGTCACTAAGAAGAATTTCGGGTTCGATTAACACTATGAGAAAATCTTTACACAGTAATATAGAGCATGTGCTTATGCAGGTTACGGCTACACCTTACGCTCTGTACCTGCAACCGGAGAATTTCTCAAATAATAATATTATGCCAATTAAGCCGTCAAGAACTGTTGTACTTCCGACAGGCAACGGATATATTGGCGGTGAATATTATTTTATTGATTCTGAAGACGAAGAATCTACAAACTATTGCAAAGCAAAATATCTGCCTCATATTGTTCCGCAGGAAGAGATGAGCGTTCTTAACGGCAACAGAAAAAACAGCGGAAAGAATCCGGTTATCACTGACGGCAGAACTGTGAAAATTGATGAATTCTTAAGCGGAAAAAAGGGCAGGAACTCTTTTGCCTTACCGTCGCTTAGGAACTGGATTTTTGACATTTTGGTCGGCACAGCGATTGTGCAGCTTACACAAGGCAACGAGGATTTTTATCTATCCGCAGTTCTTCACGCCGCTATAAACAAGCAGCTTCATCACAAACAGAAAGAGTTGATAGAAAGTTGTTTTGAAGTTCTTGTTTCAACTCTTGAAAAAGATATCAATAATCTAGATTTCAGGGAATTTGTCAAAACATCCTACACCGATATGATAGAATCGGTAAAGGCTTACGGCACTCTCAGAATACCGACTCTTGATGAGGTCATTAATCGAATTGCTGTTAAGGATGATGACGGGGAACTTGAAGGGCTAATCAACGAGGTTGACTTTAAAGAAGTAAACAGTGACAACGATATTACTACGTTGCTAAATATTTCTACCGGAGAGTTGAAGCTTGAAAACTCGCTGACAATTTTTGTTGGCGGACAAGTGCTTGACAGAGGAATTACTATACCGAATATGATAAGCTTCTTTTACGGTCGAGATCCAAAAACCATGCAGCAGGATACTGTTATGCAGCATTGCAGGATGTTTGGCTACCGCAATAATTCGCTGTTATCCGTTACTCGCTTATACACTACATACCGCCTTTTCAGTAGCATGAAGGAAATTACAATCCGTGATAATCTTTTAAGAGACAGAATGCTGCGTCAGACGAACGGAGAGGTTGTGTATCTTGAGGCAGGAGGAAAAATAAAAGCCTGCTCTCCGCAGAAAATACTAGCTTCAGAGGTTAATACTATCCTACCGGAAAAGCGTTATCTTCCGGTAGGATTTGATGTTGATAAACAAAACTCTCAAAAAGCGTGGAGCGAAATAGACAGAATAATCAGGCAGAATAACGGCTATCTGCCTTCAGAATACTGTTCTTTCTCCGACGGACAAAGTCTTGACGATTTGTATGTTGAGATTTCTTCCGAAGATGCGTTTAATATTTTAAAAGCAGCCTATTCTGTAATAATACCAAAAGAAGATGGTAAATGTAATAAGTTCAAGGAAATTGAATCAGTTTTTCTGTTTTCTTTATCTGAAAGAGAGGGATCCGGAGCTGACGAAATAGCGCTTATAGTCCGGACAGACAGAAAGCTTACCAAAATGAAGAGAAACGGTACTATGTATCAGGACTCTCCGGATGACGGTAAAAACGAAGGTGCAATCGCTAAAATCCTGCGCTCAAAAATGCCAGTGCTTGTGCTTACGGAACAGACACACCATGAGTGGGGCAGAAAATTCTGGTGGCCGGTGTATTATACTCCCGACTCAATGAATATTGGCATTTATTCAGAAGCAAGAGTCAGAACTGGAATACTCGAAAATATCAGCAACGCAAGCATCCTGCCTATGTATATCAGCGAGTATAATGTTATTGATAACATCGGATTAGCTTCTGAAATAACCGAAAAAATGGAAAATGCTGTAGATAGGATACTGACTTTCTACGACGACAATTTTAAAGTAAACCGTATTAGTAATACTGTAAACCGCAAGGAATTTAAATGCCCTGTTTATATTGAAAGTTATGAGAATTTCCCCCAGACTGAAGATTTAGTTCAGTATACTGCCAGGGCTTTACAAAGAATTTCAAACATACTTGGTAAATCGTCAGAGGTGGAAAATATCGTCAGTCAAATCTCGGATTATTTTGACTCTCTGATTAAAGGCGAAACAAATGATAAAAAAAGAGAATACTTACTCGAGTTAATTGATAGCTTCAACACAACAAAGGTAAACAAAGAAAGTGTAAAAGGATTAATTAACGAAGCCGAAATGCAGGCTTGCGAATCAAGAGATACATTTGGGCTCTTTACGATTTTCGGTTCTGGTATCTGCGATATTCATATTAATATCGACGCTATCAGAAAATACTGCAAAGAGAAAGATTATTCCAGTGAATCGATTGAAATATTTATGCAATATGTACTATCTCACGAAATATTCCATTCCATTCACTATGCTGATACAATGACTGAGTCAGGTCGTTGGATTTATACCCGAAAAGACTTTTTTAAACAGCAAGCGGTAAAAGAAACTCTGGCTGAATACTTTGCTCTATGTTATTCAAAATACGCTATACCTAAAGCAGATGGAGAATTTGACATTGTAGATTGCATCCGTCAAATGAGAGGAAGAGATACGTTTCCTGATGATGGCGGATATAGCGGAGCTTTGATTATCGAAAAAAGCGATAAGACCACTTTTTACGGAAAAGATAATGATATGTTTGCTGATGTTTATTCACGTACATTATCGGATATGCCGGACGCATTCTATAAAATAATAAAAGCGGATAACAATACAGGTAAGTAAAGAATGATGTTTGTTTGATTTCAAGCAAATCAAGGTTACAAAAGCTTGATAATTAGGGATTCCTTAACTTACTTAACACGTCTTAAACATTAGGAAAAAGCTGTTCATTGACACACTATTTATAATGTGCTACAGTTTATTTGCATGAATCAAAAAGGGTGTGTTTACTATAGAACTTCTTATTAAAATTCTGGTGTGCTTTGTTGCGGGCGCAGGCGCAGGAATAGGAACGGGATTTGCCGGAATGAGTGCGGCGGCAATCGTCAGCCCCCTGCTTATGACTTTTCTCGGAATTCCTGCCTACACCGCCGTCGGCGTAGGTCTTGCAAGCGATGTGCTGGCAAGTGCGGTGAGTGCATACACCTACAAAAAGAACAAGAATCTTGACATAAAAAACGGCTTGGTTATGATGGCATGTGTGCTTGTGTTTACGCTTGTCGGAAGCTGGGTTTCAAGCCTTTTGCCGAACACGGTTATGGGCAATTTCAGCGTATTTATGACGTTGCTGTTGGGCGTTAAATTCATAGTAAAGCCTGTTATGACTACCAAAGAAACTATGGAGAGCGTACCGAAGAAAACACGCATAATCAAGTCGGTAATCGGCGGCGTGCTGATTGGCTTTATCTGTGGATTTGTCGGTGCAGGCGGCGGAATGATGATGCTTCTGGTACTGACAAGCTTTCTCGGCTACGAGCTTAAAACAGCCGTCGGCACGAGCGTATTTATTATGACGTTTACGGCGCTTACGGGTGCGGTCAGTCATTTTTCAATCGGGGAAATGCCCGACCTTGCAACGTTGATTCTGTGTATGGTATTTACGCTAATCTGGGCGAGAATTGCCGCAGTAATTGCAAACAAGGCTAAACCGAAAACGCTTAACAGAGTTACGGGAATTTTATTGCTGGCAATCAGCGCAGTAGTACTTGCAGTAAATTATATCTTTTAGAGAAAGATTTGAATGTATTTTTAAAGGTTGGGGCATCGTTTTTGACGATGTCCCAACCTTTTTTAGTGTGGAGTAGCGGCGAACTGTGTTCGACATAATGTATAAATTGTTTCACAATTTATACATTAGGGACGTGTAGAACCCGTCCCCTACGGATATAGAAAAATCTACGACTCACGAGATAACAAACTATAAATCAAAATCTACTTATGTATTGGATAAAAAAAGCGGACGCATTGGAGCGTCCGCCAAAATTACAT
This sequence comes from uncultured Ruminococcus sp., assembly GCA_902766885.1. Taxonomy (GTDB): domain Bacteria; phylum Bacillota; class Clostridia; order Oscillospirales; family Acutalibacteraceae; genus Ruminococcoides. The sequence continues at coordinate 44,092 of CACXFS010000080.1, forward strand.
ATATTTTGCAAGTAGTTGAAATAATAAATCAAAAATTATTTAGCAGCTTTTTTCTTTCTTACGATAAGGAAGAGAACGCCTGCGCAAGCGATGAGTGCTGCACCGCCGATTGTGAACATCATTGTGCCCATTCCACCTGTGTTAGGAGTAAGGAGGGGTGTATCGCCAACTTCTACCTGTGTAATTGTTTCACCATTTGCATTTGTAACTGTACCGTTATCGGAAATGTTGACTTTGTATACAGTTGAGTTGATATTGTAGCCTGCGGGAGCTGTTGTCTCCTTGAGGTAATATGTACCTGCCTTGATACCTGTGAATGTAGCTATACCCTTATCAACATCTTTTCCGTCTACAACCTCTGTACCACTTGTTACCTTCTCTGAACCGTTTGTTGCAACTGAAGTGCAAGCGAGATCTGTGTAAAGTGTGAAGCCTGCACCGTTGAGCTTTGTAGCTGTGTTGTTTGCATCAACCTTTACTACTGTGAGGTCAAAAGTAAACACCTTAACTTCGTTGCCTTCGATTTTTGAAGTCTGGTTATAGCTGTTTGTGTATGAAAGATCAACCTTGTTGGGGTTGCCTGCACCGCCGATTACTGCGTTTGTGTTTACTGTAGCTGTGTAAACAGCCTCAACGCTTACATTGCTGTAGAAATCGTCGTTTGCAAGTACTGTAGGATCAATTGTAAGTGTAAAGCTATTGTCTGTTGTACCTGTCTTTGCGTAGTAAGTTACTGAGCTTGTAATATCTGTTTTAGTACCGTTAGCTTTTACAAGATTTACAGATGTAAGTGCCTTGTATGTAAGACCTGCGCTCATTGTATCAACGAACTGATAAGACTTTGCTTTTTCAGTTGTTGAACCTACTACTGAACCTGTGAGTGTAAAGCTTACGTCCTTGCCGATAAACTCGGAAATTGAGCTTGCAGTTGCGTTGTTTGTGAACTTCTTTGAAACAGTAGGTGTACCGTCTGTAATTTTTTCAGCAGCATTTACTGTTACTTCATTTACCCACTCTGAGCCTGTGTAGTAAGGAAGTGCAAATACGCTGTTTGTTACAGAAGTTACGTTTACTCCCTCGGGAGCGCTCTTAACCTTTAAGTAGTAAACACCGTCAGCAAGGTTAGAAATTGTCTTTGTTAAAGCGTCGCCTGTTGCATAAGTGTAATCTGTGCCGCCTGTGAGTGAAAGTGTGTTACAAGCAGTAAGAAGAGCTGCACTGTCAACACCCTCGGTAGCCTTTGTTGTAAGGATGCTTTCAAGACCTGTTGTGATGTTTTTGTATTCACCTGTTGTTGTGTCTACATCTGCAACCTTGTAGAGTGTAAATGTGTAGCCTGTCTTACCGTTGAGGGTAAGTGTGTTTGTTTCTGCTGCGCTTGCTGAGAACGGAATCATAAGAGCGATCATCATTACAGCGAGAAGAGCAGCGAAAATTTTCTTTGTTGTTTTCATTTGTCATTCTCCTTTAAAAATATAAATATATGTAATTTAATAAGCTGAATTAGTGGCGAGCCTTGTATCTTGCTCTGCGTTTTTTGCGCTGATTTCTGTCATAAATCTGATAAGTGACAAATAAAAGCGCACCTGTTGCAATAATTCCCAGACCAATCAGGAGATATATCGTCATTCCGTTTCCGCTTGCATTCGGCATCAAAAGTAAGCCGTCAACAACATCGTCAAGGGTGATATCATAATCTCCGTCCTTGGGAAGCGTAAAGAATTGTTTTACATAAGTGGGGTTGTAGCCGTCAGCGGGTGAATACTCAAACAGACAGTACTTCTGATACGTTGTACTTCCGTTTATGTAATTCGAGCCGTTAGTCCAAGTACCGCTGTTTGTGTACTGCTCGTTACCGTTTTCAAAGATTACAAGGTTGCTGAATGTGACGGAACCGTCAGCGTTTGTAACGGCTTTGGTGATGTTCTTATCAGCCTGAATAATTGAATTGAGCTGATCGGCGCTGATATCGTTCACGCTGCCCGAAACCTTAATCAAACCAAAGGTTGTGCCTGCAACCTTTGCACCGTCCTGTGCTTTTTTCGCAACAGTAACCGAACCGTGTGTAGTTTTGTTATTAAGCGTCTGAACATTGGTAACAAACGTATTATCATTGAAGAACTGAGCATAACCGCTGTCGGAAGTTACATTTGATAATTCGGAGTTTGCAATCTTATAATACTTAGGCGACTGAACTTCTCCGCTTGAATTTACTTCAATTTCAACAAGGATTGTTGAAGCGTCCATTGTGTAATCGTTCTTCTGACTTTCACTTATTGAGGAAGCAAAATTCTCTGTGATTTTAAAGCGGTAATAACCAGGCTCAACAAAGTTAAGAACAGTAGCGTCGTCAAATGTTACAACGCCGTTTGCAGGAGCTGTTTTAGTCTGACTTCTGCCTGCAGTTGAGAAGGATTTAAGCTTTTCACCTACATTATCAGGGTCATCATACTGTGTAGTCATTTCTGCAAAGCCTGTGATTGTGTAGGTAAACACGCTTCCGTTGTAATTATTGCCGTCAAGCTTTTTGTTCACCGAAACTACAGTATTAACGGGCTTTGTAAAATTCGTAGCCGTAACTGCGTTTTCGGATGCATCATCATTGATTGTGCCTGTAATGTCATCAATCTTGATAAAGCCTGCCGACGCACTCTCTTTGAGTGTATAGGTTGCACCTACGGGTAGTCCGAGAAGGGTGATTGTCTGGCCTTTCTTTATGGTGAACTTGCCGTCGGATGAAGCACGGTAAACGGTACTGTCGTCATCTACTGTATATTCTACGGGATAAGCCTTAGGTGAATATACCGAACCGTCGCCGTCAAGGTCAAGAAGAAGCTGGAATACAAACTGCTTGTCTGTATTGTATTCCGTACCGTCCTCATTCCTTACGTCCTTTGTGAGTGAAAGCGAACTTGTCTTGATTGTGTTAGTGTAGTTAAGCTGAAGCTGTGCAAAAGAACTGCTGTCGTTCGGGTCAACAAGATTGAACGCAGAGGTTCTGCTGTTTGCCTCCGATGTGCTGTGGCTGATTGTTCCGCCGAGCTTGTTATCAACAAGCTCCCATGAAGTATCATAGCTTAACGCCGAGTTATCAATCGACTCGCTGACAACCATCTGACTTTCGGTTTTGAATGTATTGTTAAAGTCTGCTGTGTCGCTGTCCTTAAGCTTAAAGCTTGAGTTTTCAAGATAAAGGTCTGAGCCATCGTTTATTGTATATGCCTTGCCCGATGAATCGCCTGAACCGTTCTTATCTTTGATTGAGTAGGTGTATGTTTCGTTTTCCCTGAGGTCATTTGCAATCTCGGAAATAACATCACCCGTGTCAAGAGTTTTATTTACCTTGAGGTCGTTGTTTGCAGGAGTCATTGTAAACTCTACGCTGAAGTTAGACTCTGCAAGACCACGCTCCATATAGAAAACTACCATATGATAGGTTGTGTTCGGGTCAAGCTGAACGCCGTTGTTAAAGGTTTTTGTAACTGCACCGAGATTTGTGTTACCCGATGCGCTGCCTGTATATGCAGAGCCGTCGCCGTTCCATGCTTTTCCGTAATATCCGCTCAAATCAGCAATATAAGCGAGCTTTCCGCCTGTGTTCATATACTTTTCAAAATCAACAGCTGTGTTGCTTCCAAGCTGTGACTTTTTGAATTTATAGAAACCGTCGGATGTTGCATACGGTTTTACAAAGTAAGCTCCGTCATTTAATGTACCTACGCTGGTATCCTGCCAAACGTGCAGGCAGAAATCAGCATAAGAGGAGTCTGTCTTAACCCAGATTTCGTCAGACGGTACTGAAATTTCAGAAGATGATGATGTTGAATAATCCGCATAAACATCATTTGCAGTAGCCGTCATTGTTTTGAAGTTGATGCTGCCCGTTGCTTCCTTATGGTCGCCGCCGAGGTCGAGCACGAGGTCAGCGTCTGCGCCTGTGGGGTCTGTGCCGATATATACCCAGAGGTCATCGTCTCCGGAGTAGTCAAACTTTACTGCCTCTCCGCCTACAGTTCCGTCAACAGTACCGTTTTCGGGAACACGGAAGTCAATGTCAAGGCGAACGCCGAAACCGAAGTCAAGATTATCGTTGCCGCCTCTTGTGTAGGTCTTTGAACTTGCAGACGTATATGCAGTGCCGTCGGTTTTCCATACTCCGCCGAAAAGATTTGCAATAGTAAGGTTGCCTGTCTGACCGGTCCAGTTTTCACCGCTGTTGGGCTTGAAAATGCATTTTGCGTAGCCATCAACATCAGACTTATTAACAACGAAGTAACTTACGCCGTTTACGGTAGTTTTGTTTGAAAGCGTAATATGCTTGCTTGCCGATGAACCCTCAAACAAATACATATAGTAGTTGGTTGCATTACTCTGAATGTAGAACTGATCCGATGAAACATTCGGCAAAGCGTCAGAGTTTTCTTCAATAGTCTGTGATTTCTGAGCGCTGTTGTTATTGAACGGGAAAATACCGTAGCCGTCTGCACTGTTACCAAAAGCCTTAGCGGCGTCCATTACGCCGTAGGTGCTGCCCGCACCGTAGTTTACATATTTGGGAGTTGTTCCGTCCCATGTAAAGTAAACGTTATCGGTTGCGTTCTTTGAGTTAAACGAGTAGGTAGTTACTCCCGATGAATTTGTAGATGATCTGAACGGGAATGAGGATTTGAACACCTTTGCTACTCTGCTGTTGCTGTATTGAGCGGCAGAGAGCGTATCGGTATCAAAGTACGGCATCTTTACGCCGTTTACAACCTGAATATCACCGTCGCTGTCAAGCTTTGAATATGCAAGTCCCTGTATTGACTGATTGTAATTGCTCAATCCGTTTGAGTTGTTGACTGCATATCTGTAATCGCCGTCGTAGTAGCGTGTAAGTCCGCTTACTTCACTGCTGTAGCCGTACTGGTTGCCCTCCTTATAGAGGTTACCGAAGTACAAAGGATAAGCCCAGCCGGAATTTGCGCTTGCAATTGAGCTTATATATTTATTGAAGTCGGTAAACGGGAACCACATTCCGTTTCCGTCGGCATATGAGTTTGTTGCGTTATTAAGATAACCGTATGATCTTTCATTGTCGGAAAGATAATCGTAATATGTAGCCTCAACACCGATTATGTTGGACGACTTGGAAAATCTGTCGGTAACGGTTGCATCATAATTAATTTTGTTGATTTCCGAGAACTTGCCCCATATTTCCGTCGTACTTGTAATCTTGTATGTTGAAGTGTTGTCCGAATAACCTGTTGAGTCACCGTCGGAAAACGTCTTGTAGGACGTAGGTTCGGACGCACCCGTTGTGGTAGAAGCCTGCGGGTGGAACTTGAGCAATGCGTCCTTGGGAATTTTGCCCTTGAACACGGTTACTCCGTTGTATGTATCCTTTTCAAGCTTTACAACGGCACGGTAGGGGTCGTTGTAATCATAGGTTGCGTAAACTGAGCTGAGGCTGTTCCAGTTTTCATTGATTACAAAAACAGTTGCAAAGGTTATGTTCTGATTTGCACTCTGGTCTGCAAGCGTTGAAAGATACTTACTTTCCTGAAAAGTACCGTTGCTCTGAAGATAAATTTCAACCTCGCTGTTTGATGAAGCTGAAGAAATGTCAATTGTTTTTACAAACGGATTTGTCCAGCTGCTTCCATTGTAGTAAGAAACATTGTCGCTGTAGCTCTTTTCAATTGAAAGGTCAGCGGTCTGTTTTGATGTGTTGCCGTTGTCGCTGAAATTCAGAGTTGAATAGCTGCTGTGGATATCGCAGTAATAATATCCGTTTCCGAGCTCCGTCATCTTCGTTCCCGGCCAGGTTGTGGAACTGTGCGAAGAATCACCGCCGTAATAGTGAACGTACGGCGTTGAGTAAGTCGTACCGTTGACGGGATTTTTAAGCACAATTCTGCGGTAGCCGCTTGCTACAGCCTTTGTACCCGAAAGCGAAAACGGTGCAGATGATATTTCAATCTGTGTTGCACCCTCGGGAGCTGTCACCTGAAAAACTCCGTTGCTCTTGGTAACGTTTTCCTTGGAAGACAGAATAGTTCCGTCTGCTTTTGCAAAGCGGACATTCAGGCTTGTCAGGTTTTTCCATGTGCTGTTCTGCGACAGATTAATGTCAAACTTCTGACCGGCTGATGTGGCAGCCGATGCACCGATTGAAAATCCGCTCACCAGACATACGGAAATCATCATTGAAAAAGCGAGCACAAGCGACAGGCTCTTTCTGAAAAATCTTCCGGTTTTTCTGATTACGCTATACACCTGCTCTCACTTCCTTTCCGTACGCTGCATTCGCTATAAAAATAGCTCTCATTTTTGTCTCTCCTTTATAAACTTTATAAATACAAATATAAGGTATAGTTAACAAAACTATTTTATATCATTTTAAAAACCGTCCACAATGGCAAATGCCAATATTATAAAATCAAATAACAAAATTTATCCAATTTTTAAGAGTAAACATATTATATAATATTTTGTTGTTTTATTAAAGTCGCAATATACACAAATCGCAGATTATTTTTTGGTGATAATTAACATATTTTTTTGAGCTTTTTTTCGTGGCAAAATTTTATTTTTTTAAGGGACAATTTATTGAAATATTTGATTATTTGCGACGTTTTAACGTCAATATTGCCTTTATTTCCTGCAAAAACGCAAATTATGCTTTATCATTTTATAATTTATTCGCAAATTGCAATAGCAAGTTGCAACAATTCTTAAGTCTGTAGTAGATTGCCGCGAGTTTTCTGAGGGAGGAGCGTAGCGACGAG
>CACXFS010000081.1 GCA_902766885.1 uncultured Ruminococcus sp.
ATTAAATGCGGATGTAGCTCATCTGGTAGAGCGCCACCTTGCCAAGGTGGAGGTAGCGGGTTCGAGCCCCGTCATCCGCTCCAAAAAGAACAGACACTCAACAGGGTGTCTGTTCTTTTTTGTTTGCGGATAGGAAATAGAAGTTGAGCGTTAAGAACTTGTTTGAATACCCTACCTTTGCCCTTTGTTTATTAAACATATTGACAATCATCTATTTGATTAATATAATAGTATATATACATTTTTCTGCCAGAGGTGGTTTGATGAATTTAGATGAGAAGAAAACTGCGGTCGTCTTCAAGGCGTTCTGCGATGAAAACCGCATACGTATTTTAAAATTGCTCACAACAGGTGAAAAATGTGCATGCAAGCTGCTTGAAGAACTCAACATAACTCAGCCTACGCTGTCGCACCATATGAAAATTCTGTGTGATTCCGGAATTGTAGTCGGAAGAAAAGAGGGCAAGTGGACTCATTACTCTATATCAGCAAAGGGCGTTAAGAAAGCTAAAAAATATCTTACAGCTTTTACAAAGACTGACAATTGATAAAAAAGGAGAAATAATATAATGAACAGAGCTGAAAGAGCAATAGAATTGTTTAATAATAATTTTAATTGTTCGCAGGCAGTTTTTACTGTTTTTGCAACTGATTATGGAATAAGTGAGGAATTGGCGTTAAAGCTTGCTACTTCCTTTGGCGGCGGAGCAAGAAGCGGAGAAATGTGCGGGGCTGTTTCGGGAGCACTTATGGTTTTGGGTTTAAGATACGGTCACTTTATTGCTGAAAACAATGAGCAAAAGCAAAAAGCTTATTCTTTGGGACAGGAATTCGTAAGACGGTTCAAAGAAATGAATAATTCAATCGTTTGCCGTGATTTGCTTGGCTATGATTTATCCAAAGAAGATGAATATGAAATAATAGCATCTAAAGGTTTGTTTAAAACGATTTGTCCGAATATGGTCAGAGACGCAGTAATTATTCTTGAACAGATGATATGTGAATATGAATAAATATCAGCCGTGCTTTTTAATGCACGGTTTAAACAAATATTATATATAGATAAATTTAAATATAACTATATAAAAGGGTGTATTATGGAAGTTGTAAAAATTATCTGGGATTTTTTTCAAGATGAAATTCTCGGAATGCAATGGGTTTATAGGCTGATAAGTTGGATATTGGAATCCTGCGGACTTGATACTTCAGCAAAAATCGGCGGAAGTATTCAGTTCTTTATATACGATACTATCAAAATTATGATACTTCTCGGTGTTCTGATTCTGATTATCTCGTATATCCAAAGCTATTTCCCTCCCGAAAGAACAAAGAAGATACTCGGAAGATTCCACGGGATATGGGCAAATATAATTGCGGCGCTGCTCGGTACGGTGACGCCGTTCTGTTCCTGTTCGTCAATTCCTTTGTTTATGGGATTTACAAGCGCAGGACTTCCTCTCGGTGTGACTTTTTCGTTTCTGATTTCCTCTCCTATGGTTGACCTTGGCAGTCTTGTGCTGCTGATGAGTATTTTCGGGTGGAAGGTTGCATTAATCTATGTTGTGCTCGGCCTTGCTGTAGCCGTAGCGGGAGGTACACTGATTGAAAAACTGCATCTTGAAAATCAGGTGGAAGAATTTATACGAAACGGTCACGCAATTGACATTGCTCAGGAAAAATTGCATTTCAATGACCGTTTAAAATATGCATGGGAGCAGGTCGTTTCCACTGCTAAAAAGGTTTTTCCTTATGTGCTTATCGGAGTTGGAATCGGAGCAGTTATTCATAACTGGATTCCGGAAGACTTCATTGTTACAATACTCGGTGACAATAACCCGTTTGGCATAATTCTTGCAACTGTTGCAGGTGTGCCGATGTATGCAGATATTTTCGGTACAATTCCGATTGCCGAGGCTTTGCTTGCAAAGGGTGCATTGCTTGGAGTAGTGCTTTCTTTTATGATGGGAGTAACTACTCTGTCTTTACCGTCGATGATTATGCTGCGTAAGGCAATAAAACCGAAACTTCTCGGAATCTTCATTGTCATATGTACGGTTGGTATTATCATAGTAGGATATTTCTTTAATCTGATACAACCGTTAATTTTATTATAATTTTTGGAGGTCTTATTATGTCATTGTTTAATCTCGGAAAGAAAAAAGAAGAAAAGAAATCAACAACTTGTTCTTGTAACTGCAATCAGTCAGCAAACAAGACAGGTGAAAAAGCAAATTATTGTTGTTCAAAAGAGGTTAACGAAGTCTGCTGCATAAAAGTTTTAGGTGCAGGCTGTAAATCCTGCCACGAAATGTATGAAAATGTAAAACAAGCCGTCAACAATATAGGCTTGAATATTGAGGTTGAGTACATTACCGATATGCAAAAAATTATGGAGTACGGCGTTATGAGTATGCCTGCACTCGTGGTCAATGAAAAGGTTGTTTCGCAGGGGAAGGTGTTAAAATCCGTTAATATTGAGAAATTGCTGAGCAAATAGAAAGGCAGTAATGAAATTATATATAGATTGCTTGTTTTCAAGCGTATTATAGAAAATCAAAGAATTCTGCACTGAAAATGTAAATAACAGTAAAAAATTAAAATATTTCAAAATTACAAAAATTTGTCCGTATTTTGTCACAGTCGGTTTGTTAAGATAAAGACACAATAAAGAAACAAACGAAAGGAGAATAGAAATGCAGTCTATTATTGATTTCTTTA
>CACXFS010000082.1 GCA_902766885.1 uncultured Ruminococcus sp.
CGTAGGGGACGGCTTTTCTGCGAAAACGGCAACCCTTTTGTCGCTTTGCGACATTTCCCCTAATAGGGGAATTTCCCTGACGTCCCGTAACGTTACCTATATATTAATCTATAATTCGGGCAACCGTTTTATCCAAACAATCCGACTTTTCCACTCGTTTTGCCCGTCGAGGCACTCGACAAATTATGGTTTATCTTGCTAACAGATTTATAGGAATAATTCATTAATATAACACCAATCCGGACAGAAGGTTAAAAATGGAATTTGTAAAAAGAACGTGGGCTGAAATTTCACTTGACGCAATCGCCCATAATTTTAATGAAATTAAAAATAAAATCGATGGCAAAGCTAAAACCTGCTGTGTTATCAAGGCTGACGGCTACGGTCACGGCGCAGTGGAGCTTGCCCATATATATGAAAAACTCGGTGCAGACTTTTTTGCCGTTTCAAATATCGACGAGGGCGTGGAAATAAGAAATTCGGGATGTACTCTGCCTATAGTTATTCTCGGCTACACTCCCGTAACCGAGGCGGCAAGGCTTTCGCAGTACAATATCTCGCAGGCTGTTTTTTCGCTTGAATATGCAAAGTCGCTTTCAAGCGAGTGTTCAAAGCAAGACTGTGAGTGCAAAATTCACATCAAGGCTGATACGGGAATGAGCCGAATCGGCTTTATGTGTCAGGAATTTCCGAGAGATGATTATTCTATAAATGAAATTTGCGAAACCTGTAAACTGCCGAATCTTCAGCTTGAGGGTTTGTTTACTCATTTCTGCGTGTCCGACGAGGCGCAACAGGGCAGAGAGTTCACAAATAAGCAGTACAATAACTTCATATATGTTAAAAATAAGCTTGCTCAAAACGGAATCAACGTTCCGTTTTGCCATTGCTCAAACAGCGGAGCAATTGAAGATTACAGCGATACATACTGCGATATGGTTCGTGCGGGAATTATCCTCTACGGACTGTCCCCCTCGCAAAAGCTGTACGGCAAGCTTGACCTTGTTCCTGCAATGACTCTCAAAACCTCGGTTGCGTATGTTAAAGAACTGAAAAAGGGAGCAGGCGTTTCCTACGGAAGAACCTTTACCGCAGAGCGTGATATGAAAATTGCTACCGTACCTATCGGCTATGCCGACGGCTATATCCGCCACAACGCTGAAAACGGCTATATGCTTGTAAACGGAAAAAAAGCAAAAATTGTGGGCAGAATATGTATGGACCAGACAATGCTCGACGTTACCGACATTGAAAATGTTAAAACAGGCGACGAGGTAATTGTTTTCGGAACAGGCAAAGACGGCGAGCCGACTGCTGATATGATTGCAGAAAATACGGGCACAATCAATTACGAGGTTGTATGCCTTGTCGGCAAGCGTGTGCCGAGAATTTACTACAAAAACGGAATTGTTACGGATGTGATGTATAAGCTATGAGATTACTTGTTATTGACGGAAACAGCATTGTAAACCGTGCGTTTTACGGAATCAGACCGCTCACAACAAAGGACGGTCAGTTCACCAACGCTATTTACGGCTTTCTTACAATGCTCACAAAGCTGAAAAATGAAGAAAATCCCGATGCGGTTGCAATTGCGTTTGACCTTAAAACACCAACATTCAGACACAAGGCTTATTCGGGCTACAAGGCAACACGAAAAGGTATGCCGCCCGAGCTTGCCTCTCAGATGGCACCGCTTAAGGAACTTCTAAAACTGTTGGGATATAAAATAGTAACCTGTGAGGGCTACGAGGCTGACGATATTCTCGGTACTTTTGCAACTGCCTGTGAAAACAGCGACGACGAGTGCGTTATTGCAACGGGTGACCGTGACAGCCTACAGCTTGTTTCCGACAAAACAAGCGTTCACCTCTGCACCAACAAGGACGATATTCTCTACACTCCCGAAAAGATTATGGAGGATTACGGTGTAACTCCGCCTGAGCTTATCGAGATAAAGGCTATTCAGGGGGATTCCTCCGATAATATTCCCGGAGTTGCAGGAATCGGACCGAAGGGCGCAGGCGACCTTATTAAAAAGTATCACACCGTTGAATATATATACGACCATATTGACGAGCTTGAAATTAAGGACGGAGTGCGCAACAAGCTGAAAAATTCCAAAGAAAATGCGATTTTAAGCCGTATGCTCGGAGAAATCTGCCGCACTGCTCCTATTGACACCGAGGTACAAAAGTATGTAGTCAATATGGAGAATCCCGCCGAGTGCGCAAGATATATGGCTAAGTTGGAACTTTTTTCTTTAATAGAAAAATTCGGACTTAATGAAACAGCAGTTCCTCAGGAAAAGCATACCGAAGTAAAATCGCTTGAAGTAGTGGAGAATGAAGAAGATAATATTATTTTAAAGAATATTGCTGAGTTTGGAAAATTATACTTCAATGTGGAATTTTCTGAAAAAGAATTAAAATCATTTGCAGTTCTTTATGACGGCAAGGTTTATTTAAGCGAAAGCAAGGCGCTTTTTGAAAAACTCTTATGCGATGACAAAATCAAAAAATATACGAGAAATTCAAAGTCAATTTTTGCATATGCAGACAGAAAAGGCTTTGAAATCAAGTCGCTTGTCTTTGACGTGGAGCTTGCGGCATATCTGCTTGAGCCCTCGTCAAAAGATTATTCCGACGAAAATCTATGTAAGCTCAACGAAATTGAATTGCCTGCAACGGAAAACGAGGAATATAAAATCTACAGAGCGCTTGCAGTTTACGATTTGCTCTGCGAAAAGCTGAACAGCGAAATCAAAGCAAACGAGCAGGAAAAGCTGTTAGTTGATATTGAAATTCCGCTTGCAGACGTGCTTGCAAAGATGGAAAATATCGGCTTTGACGTTGACCGACAGGGAATAGAGGACTACGGCAAAATGTTGACGGGGCAAATTAATAGCCTTCAAGAGTCAATTTATGAGAGTGCGGGAACGCAGTTTAACATAAATTCTCCGAAACAGCTCGGCAAAGTTCTTTTTGAGGACTTGGGACTTCCCTGCAAGAAAAAGACAAAGAGCGGGTACAGCACCAATGCAGAGGTGCTTGAGAGCCTGAGATATGAACACCCAGTTGTTGAAATGGTTTTGCAGTACCGTACGCTTGCAAAGCTCAATTCCACCTACTGCGAAGGACTTTTAAAGGTTATCGGCGACGACGGCAGAATTCATTCAAGTTTTAATCAGACCGAAACTCGTACCGGAAGAATAAGCTCAACCGAGCCGAATTTGCAGAATATTCCCGTTCGTACCGAGCTTGGCAGGGAGATGAGAAGATTTTTCTGCGCAAGAGAGGGTTGGGTGCTTGTTGACGCCGACTATTCGCAGATTGAACTGCGTGTGCTGGCACACATTGCGCACGACAAAAATATGATTGAAGCTTTTAAGAATAACGACGACATTCACGCAATAACCGCCTCACAGGTTTTCGGTATGCCGCTTGATATGGTAACTCCGATAATGCGAAGCCGTGCAAAGGCGGTAAACTTCGGAATTGTCTATGGAATCGGCGCTTTTTCGCTTGCGAAGGACATCGGCGTAAGCAACAAAGAGGCTTCAACCTACATCAAAAACTACCTTGCCCACTACAGCGGCGTTGATGAGTATATGAAAAACGTCGTTGAAAAGGCAAAGCAGGACGGCTACGTTGAAACAATGTTCGGCAGACGCCGTTATCTTCCCGAACTCACCTCGGGCAAGCATATGCTGAGAGCATTCGGTGAACGTGTTGCAAGAAATATGCCGATACAGGGAACAGCTGCCGACATAATCAAAATTGCAATGGTAAAGGTAAACGACAGAATCAAGAAAGAGGGACTTAAAGCAAGGCTGATTTTGCAGGTTCACGACGAATTGATTGTAGAAGCTCCGCAGGAAGAAAGCAAAATTGTAGCAAAACTCTTGCAGGAGGAAATGGAAAATGCCGTTTCGCTTGACGTTCCGCTGACTGCCGATGCGGCGATAGGAAAGACGTGGTATGATGCAAAAGGATAAAAGATATATAGCGTTTGTCTGTACGGGCAACACCTGCCGCAGTCCGATGGCAGAGGGAATTTTTAACAAGCTGGCAGAGGAAAAGGAAATAGACGTTACCGCAGAAAGCTTCGGACTTTCCACGATTACGGGCGCACCTGTTTCGGAAAACTCCGTAAAGGTTTGTGCTGAAATCGGCGTTGACCTTTCAGAATTAAAGTCAACCTATGTCGAGGACGCACAGCTTGAAAAATACGAAAAGTTCTACTGTATGTCGCAGAGCCACGCAAGAATTTTGTCGGAGTGTTATTTTGTGCCGAGTAATGATATAGAGGTACTGAATATTTGCGATCCTTACGGAGGAAACGAATTTATTTACAGAGAATGTCGTGATGAAATTTATAATTCCGTAAAGGAAATAATTAAAAGCTATGAGAATTGAAAAAATGACATTAAGTCATCTTGATGACGTATATATAATAGAAACCGAATGTTTTTCGCATCCTTGGTCAAGGCAGATCCTTGAAGATGAGCTTAATAACGAAACCTCACTTTTTCTAGTAGCAAAAGAGGAAAACGAGGTTATCGGCTACATAGGAATGAGCATAGTAATTGACGAGGGATATATTTTCAATGTTGCTGTGCGTGAAAAATACAGAAAAAAGGGCGTTGCAACTGCACTGATAAATGAGCTTATCACATACGGCAAGAAAAACAATTTCTGCTTTTTAACGCTTGAAGTAAGGGAGAGCAACCGGCCCGCAATTTCACTCTACTCAAAATTCGGCTTTCTTAAGGCAGGGGAAAGAAAAGACTACTACTCCAATCCAAAAGAAAATGCCATATTGATGACGAAATATTTTTAAATGAAAATTAATGATAAAAAGCCTTTATATTTCTGGAAAGGAAAAATAAGATGAAAATACTTGCAATAGAATCCTCTTGTGACGAAACAGCCGCCGCAGTAGTTGAGGACGGACGAAAAGTCCTTTCTTCGGTTGTAGCGTCACAGGTTGAAGAACACAAGCTTTACGGGGGAGTAGTTCCCGAAATCGCATCACGCCGCCACGCCGAGGCAATAGTCCCTGTAGTAAGGCAGTCGCTTGAACAGGCAGACGTTACGCTCGGAAACATAGATGCAATCGCCGTTACATACGCTCCCGGTTTAATCGGTGCACTCCTTGTCGGCGTGAACTTTGCAAAGGGACTTTCTCTTTCAACGGGAATCCCTCTTGTGCCGACGCATCACCTGCGTTCGCATATTGCATCAAATTATATTTCTAATCAAGAATTAAAACCGCCTTTTCTCTGCCTTGTAGTTTCGGGCGGTCACAGCCACATCGTTATGGTTGAGGACTACACAAAGATGAAAATATTAGGCAAAACCCGTGATGATGCCGCAGGTGAAGCCTTTGACAAGGCGGCTCGCACAATGGGAATGTCATATCCGGGCGGAATTGAGCTTGACAAGGTTGCCGAAAGCGGCAATCCGCTTGCTTTCAAGCTCCCTCGTCCCGTAGTTCACGACGCACCCTATGATTTCAGCTTTTCGGGACTAAAGACAGCAGTAATAAATCTTATTCACAACTCAGCACAAAAGGGAGTCGAAATCAGCAAGCCCGACGTTTGTGCGTCATTCCGATATGCTGTAGTTGACTGCCTTACAACTAACTTTATAAAAGCGGCAGAAGATTATAACGTAAATAAGCTCGTAATCGCAGGCGGTGTTTCGGCAAATTCGCTTCTGCGCAGAACCTTGCAGGATGAATGTGCAAAGCGTGGCTATGAATTTTATATGCCCGAAAAATCGCTTTGCGGGGACAATGCGGCAATGGTCGGTTCGCAGGGTTACTACGAATTTTTGAGCGGCAATGTAGCAGGAACAGACCTCAACGCTTTTGCAACAATGAGCATAGAATTATAAAATTTGACAAACAACTGCTCTTATTCTATAATTAAGACAACAATTTTGATAATTTGTGGAGGAAACAATGGACGAAAACTTCAACAACGGATATAACAATCCGCAGGAAAATAATAATCAGGACTATACTCAGCAGTATAATCAGCAATACAATCAGCAGTACAATCAGACCTACAATCAGCAGTATGGTCAGCAGAACAATCAGCCTTATAATCAACAATATAATCAGCAGAACGGCTATCAGGAACAGCAGTATAATGCTCCCACTCAAAACGGATATAATCAGAATTATCCCTATCAGTACGGTCAGCCTCAGCAGTATAACGACCCGTATTACAACTCACAGTATCCCGAATACAGAGAAAACAACGGTAAGAACGGTTTTGCAATTGCTTCTCTTGTGCTCGGACTTGTTTCTATTATCTCGTGCTGTCTTTCAATTACAGGTTGTTGCTTCTGGCTGATTGCACTTCCTGCGTCAATTGTAGGTTTGATTCTTGGAATCGTTTCACTCAAAAAGGGCGAGCAAGGCAAGGGTATGGCTATCACAGGCATTGTCACCTCAGCATTAAGTCTGGCATATTGCATTTTAATAATTGTTGTTGCAATTATAATAGTGATTAATGACCCATACTCATACATTAATTATTCGATTTATTAAAGTAATGTTAAAATTATTCAGGGCGGACTTCTGTTCGCCCTTTGTCAATGGAGGAAAGCTTGAAAAGATATAAAACCTATCAGAAGGTGCTTGTAATTTTACTTCCGTTTGTTTCGATAGCCGCATTGTGGCTGTTGGCTCATTTTGCATTAAAGTACGTTATGCTTCCGGAATGTAATTTTTACAAATGGACAGGGCTTTATTGCCCCGGATGCGGAGCTACAAGGGCGGCAATTGAGCTGATGAACGGTGACGTTCTGCTTTCACTGCGTCAGAATGTTTTGATAGTTGTGCTTTTGCTTATTGCGATAGCGCTATACATCGAGCTTTTGCTCAAAGTGGTTTTTGAAAAACGCTTTAAATCGCCGGTTCTGAATTTAAAATTTCTTTGGATATTTCTGATATTGTTTGCTTTCTATTCGGTAGTCCGCAATTTTATTCCAGCTATTGCACCAATATAAAAAATCATCTTGCTATTTTCTTGCAAATATATTAGAATAAATATACTATATATAATGAAAAGGGTGTTTAAAATGGGAAAAAATCCTGTTGTTACAATTGAAATGGAAAACTCAAAGATTATCAAAGCAGAGCTTTACCCCGATATTGCTCCGAATACCGTTAATAATTTTATCAGCCTTATAAATAAGGGCTACTATGACGGACTTACATTTCACCGCGTAATCTACGGTTTTATGATTCAGGGCGGTTGTCCCGACGGCACAGGATGCGGAGGTCCGGGATATTCAATCAAGGGCGAGTTTGCTCAGAACGGTTTTGAAAATAACCTTAAGCATACCGAGGGCGTGCTTTCAATGGCTCGTTCAATGATGCCCGACTCCGCAGGCTCACAGTTCTTTATTATGCACAAAAACGCTCCTCACCTTGACGGTCAGTATGCAGCCTTCGGCAAGGTAATCGAGGGAATGGACGTTGTAAATGAAATTGCAGAGTGTGACACCGACTATTCCGACAAGCCTCTTGATGCACAGATAATGAAAAAGGTTACTGTAGACACCTTCGGAGAAACCTATCCCGAACCCGAAAAGGCTTGATAAATTAACATATATAATGAAAGGAAAATCACTATGAACGTATTACTTGCAGGTGGCGCAGGATATATTGGCTCACACACTTGCGTTGAGCTTATAAACGCAGGCCACGATGTCGTAATTGCCGACAACTTTTCCAACAGCTGTCCCGAGGCTGTAGCCAGAGTTGAGGAGATTACAGGCAGAAAAATTCCTCTCTACGAAGCAGATGTATGTGACAGAACCGCAGTTGATAAGATTTTTTCTGAAAATAAAATCGACGCTGTAATTCACTTTGCAGGACTCAAGGCAGTAGGCGAGAGCTGCGAAAAGCCTGTTGAATATTACAGAAACAACATTGACTCAACGCTTACCTTGCTTGAAACAATGAAAAAGTACGGCGTTAATAACTTCATTTTCAGCTCCTCGGCAACTGTTTACGGCACTCCGAAAACAGTTCCTCTTGTTGAAACTATGCCGACAGGCTCACCGACTAATCCCTACGGTTGGACAAAACTTATGATGGAGCAGATTCTTACCGATACCGCAAATGCAAATCCCGATATGTCGATTGTAATTTTAAGATATTTCAATCCTATCGGCGCACACGAAAGCGGAAGAATCGGCGAAGACCCCAACGGTATTCCTAACAACCTTATGCCGTACATTACTCAGGTTGCGGCCGGCAGACTCAAATGCCTCGGTGTTTTCGGCAACGATTATCCTACCCACGACGGAACAGGCGTTCGTGACTACATTCATGTCGTTGACCTTGCAAAAGGTCACGTAAAGGCAATTGATTATTCTGCTGAGCACAAGGGAACTGAAATTTTCAACCTCGGAACGGGTACAGGCTACAGCGTTCTTGATATTGTAAATGCATTTTCAAAGGTAAACAATATTGAGATTCCCTATGTAATCAAGCCCCGCCGTGCAGGTGATATTGCAGAGTGTTACGCAGATGCGTCAAAGGCAGCTGAAGTTCTCGGTTGGACTGCCGAAAAGACTCTTGAAGATATGTGTAAGGATTCATGGAACTGGCAGTCGCACAATGTGAATGGTTATAAATAACAAAAGACGTATTTTGCTTTTGTGCAACTCAACGAAAAAACAATATTTTGTAAAAAAACTACCGCTAAAAGGATTTTTTTATTGACTTTTGGCAGTTTGTTGATATATAATAATATTGCTTATAGAAGCATTATCATTTAAGGAGGAAAAGAAAATGTTCAAAAAAGCAATTAGCCTTTTGCTTTCATTGATGCTTGTTGTTACAACATTATCAGTAACAATCGTCAGCGTATCTGCTGCCGATTCTGTATATGTTGTAGCCGGTGTTCCTGAGCTCTGCGGAAACACTTGGGATCCCAGTCCCGAAACATCAGCAGACAACATCATGGAAGCACAGGAAGACGGTACATACGTTAAGGTATATACCGACGTAGCAGTCATGAATGACTATCAGTTCAAAATCGTCGGTGACGGCGCTAACTGGTACGGCATTGATGGCGGCAATGACAACTTTACATTCAATGTAAAGTCAGTTTGTGATGTAACAATCACATTCAACCCCGAAACACTCAAGATCACTGTAACAGGTGATGGCGTTGAAGTTCCCACAGAACTCGTTGTTGAGTCAATGCGTGCTGTTGGTAACGGCGACGGTAACTGGCTTAACGGTGTAGGCTGGGATCCCGCAGCAGATGACAACCTTATGACAGAGGTTTCACCTAAGGTATATGAAATCACATATACTGACATTGATGAGTTTGACAACTATCAGGTTAAGTTTGCTGCTAACGGCTCTTGGGCTGCAAACTGGGGCGGCGTTTATGCCGGTTCAGGTGTTGAATCAGAAGCAGCTTTCAACAGCAGTGACAACATTACTGTTGAAGTTCCTTACGAACTCGCTGATGTAACACTCAGACTCGACCTTACAAACTTTGACTATGCTACAAAGTCAGGTGCTACATTCACAGTAACAGTTACTGACAAGACAGGCGGCGAACCCACAGAAGCTCCTACAGAGGCTCCCACAGAAGCTCCTACAGAAGCTCCCACAGAGGCTCCTACAGAAGCTCCCACAGAGGCTCCTACAGAAGCTCCCACAGCAGCTCCTGCCGGCCTTACAGTAAATGCTACTTCAAACTACTTCCCCGCTCAGTCAGCATTCGTTGCTGAAGGTGAAGAGTATGTAACAGTTACATACTTCATTGACAGTGCTAAGGATATGCTTAACTGCCAGTGGAACTTAAACTATGATCCCAGCGTTCTTCAGTATGACGCATCAGTAAACAAGAACGGCAGACGCAGCAACATCATGCCTCAGGTAGACGATCTTGTTGTTAATGACGTTAAGAATGATGACGGTACTTCAAAGGGCGTAATCAAGGGTAACGCTACAAGCCTTTATCTCTATGAGTTTGCAGGCTTAGGCAGAACTCCCTTCGTAACAGTAACATTTAAAGTAATCGGTTCAGGCGAAACAACAGTTGACCTCTTTGTTGATGTATTAACACTTTCAACTGTTGATGAAGAAACAGGTATGACAAAAGATGAAAACGAAGATGAAGTAGTAAACTTCGGTGTTATCAACGAGTCATTACCTCAGCCTTCTCGTGAAACAGTTGTTTATGCTGGACTTTACAACCCCGATGCTACAAATCCTGTTCCCACAGAAGCTCCTACAGAAGCTCCCACAGAGGCTCCCACAGAGGCTCCCACAGAGGCTCCTACAGTAGCTCCCACAGAGGCTCCTACAGTAGCTCCCACAGAGGCTCCTACAGAGGCTCCTACAGTAGCTCCCACAGAGGCTCCTACAGAGGCTCCTACAGAGGCTCCTACAGAGGCTCCCACAGAGGCTCCTACAGAGGCTCCCACAACTCCTGTTGAAGATGCAATCTACGTAGTAGCTGGTTCAAGTGAACTCTGCGGAACAACTTGGGATCCCAGCCCTGTAACTTCAGCAGATAACGTTATGACACCTAACGGCGACGGTACTTTCTCTAAAGTATACAACGACGTAGCTCCTATGGACAGCTATCAGCTCAAGGTTGTTGAGAATATCGGTGAAGCACAGAACTGGATTGGTATCGGTGATGATTTTAACGACAACTTCACATTCAACGTTGTAGAAGAGTGTGACGTAACAGTTACATTCGATCCCGCAACAAAGACAATCACTGTAACAGGTACAGGCGTAGTTATTCCTACAGAACTCGTTATTGATTCAATGCGTACAGTAGGTAACGGCGACGGCAACTGGCTTAACGGTGTAGCTTGGGATCCTGCTGACGACTCTAACCTTATGACAGAAGTTTCTGATAAGGTTTATGAAATCACATATGAAGACATCGATGAGTTTGATAACTATCAGGTTAAGTTCGCTGCAAATGGCAGCTGGGCTGCTAACTGGGGCGGTGTCTACGAAGGCTCAGGCGTTGAATCTGACGCAGTATTCAACAGCAATGACAACATCACAGTTGACGTTCCTTATGAACTCGCTGATGTAACTCTCAGACTCGACCTTACAAACTTTGACTATGCTTCAAAGACAGGTGCTAAGTTCACAGTGACAGTTACTGAAAAGACTACACCTTCTACAGGTCTTAACATCATTGCTACATCAAACTACTTCCCCGAGACTAACTACACATTAACAGAGGATGCAGGCACAGATCTCGTAACAGTAAGATATTACTTCGATTGCGCTAAGCAGCTCCTCAATACACAGTGGACACTTACTTACGATGCAGATGTTCTTGAAGTTCTTCCCGAGAACAACATAGGCGGCTTTATGCCGTTCGCAACTGAGGGTGCTATGTATGACACACCGATTCTCGGTGTTATCAGCGGCAGCGCTTCTAACCTCGCACTCTATAACATTGAGGACGGTCAGGCATTCGTACAGGTAACATTCAGAGCTCTCACATTTGAAGGTGAAACTGTTGTTGACCTCTATGTTGAAGACCTCTCAGTTTCAGAAGTAGATCCTGCTACAGGCACATCTGATGAAACTAAGGAAGAATCACTTGTAGTTAACGGTCAGTTTGGCGAGACTGAAACTCCTGTAAATCTTGATACAGAAATCACTCTCGGCACACCTGAAGTTCCCACAGAAGCTCCTACAGAAGAACCCACAGAGGCTCCCACAGAAGAACCCACAGAGGCTCCTACTGAGGAACCCACAGAGGCTCCTACTGAGGAACCCACAGAAGCTCCTACAGAAGCTCCCACAGAGGCTCCTACTGAGGAACCCACAGAGGCTCCTACAGAAGCTCCTACAGAGGCTCCCACAGTAGCTCCTACAGAGGCTCCTACAGAAGCTCCTACAGAGGCTCCTACAGAGGCTCCTACAGAAGCTCCCACAGTAGCTCCTGCAACTGATGCTACAGGCGCAACAGGCACAACAGTTAAGCCTGCTACATCTGATACACCTGCTGGTGGAACAACATCTAACGGTAGTGCAGTACAGACAGGTAATGCTTCTATGGCAGTAATTATCCTCTTAGTACTTGTATCTGCATGCGGTATTCTTTACTTCACACGTAAGAGAGTAAAGTAATTTACTATCAGACAGGTATCTGTAAATAAAAATTAATATTTTTCCACCCTCCGTATTCGGAGGGTGTTTTTTTGTATTATAGAAAATACTTCTTTTATCAATCTAAAACAATATAATGGCTTATTTTCAAGCAGAACACATTGACTGGTTAAATTTTTTACCCAAAATTCATAATTTCACATAATATTCAAATAAATAATATAAATTTTCGTTGAAATCTTTTAGAATATGATATATAATGTATGTATATTATGTAAAGGAATGAATCCAATGAAAAAGCATTTAGTAAAAATTATCTCTCTTTGTTTTGCGTCAGTTCTTATGCTTTCGTTTATGACTTCAATTACTGCATTTGCGGCTGATGACGAGCTGACTGTAAATTCAAATGCAAAAGTTAAAGTCGGTGACAAGATTAAGTACACTTTGTATTTGAGCGATACAAAAGAGGATATTATCGGCTTTGAACTACGTATGTTCTATGACCACAATTATCTTGAACTTGATAAAGATTCGGTCAATTACGGAAAATTTGACGGTGTTATTCACAACCTCAATATTGAAGACAAAATCCCGATTAACTGGACAAACATCAGCACACCTGTTTCATTTTCAAGCAAGGCAGAATTTCTGTCTATGGAGTTTAAGGTTGTCAAAGGCGGCGAAACTGAAATTTCTCAGTTTGTTTCCGAGATGTACGGCGATGATATGACATATCTTAAGTCTTACAAGTGGACATATGACATTACCGTAAATGATAAGTCTATTGTAAAAGACCAGACTCCTGTTATCAGTGATGATCAGCAGACGCTTGAAAAGAATCAGGGAAGTTTTATCAACTATATTGACGGAATGGGTGAGGAGAATACACCCAATAAGGATAATCATCAGGCTGTAGTTGGTTCAGTTCCCGGTACGCAGATTGCCACACAATATGTTGACGTAACAAGATACGAAAATGTGTCTTCTGACGGTTCATTTAATATGATGCCGATAATCGTTATTGTCGCTGTTGTTGTAGTTGCAGGCGCAATAGTTGCAATTTTAATTATTAAAAAGCGTGACGATGCTAAAATTTCCGCAGAAAATGACAATAATGTTGAAAATTAAGACTTAATTAACAAAATAAGTATTTCATCTTTGTTAAATATGACAAAATAAAATTTTTACAATTTATTGAAATTTATTTTAATTTGTTATATAATTAATTAAAACCGATTGATATACTTTCGGAAAATTATTGGAGGAGATTAAAATGAAAAAGAAACTCGTTAGCCTTTTGCTTGCAGGTTCTGTTGTAGCTTCTATGGCTGCTATCGCTTCTGTAAGTGCATCGGCTATTATTGACGACAACGGTTGCTATGCACCCGGTGACAACGTTGAGGCTACCTACAGATACTATTTCGCAATGCCCGATGAGTGGTACAGCTCTAATACTGATACTGCCGGTATTTACTGGTGGTCCGGTACTGATTCTTGTAACGCTGTTGACGGTTCAGGCGGTACACTCGGCTGGCCCGGTTACAAGGCACAGAGAGGCGACGTTACTAATCTTTATTATGTAGACTGCCCCACAGACGTTCCTACAATTGTTTGGAATAACTACGTTAACGGCGGTACTGATAAGGACGCTCCTATTTATTTAGAGGCTAAGCAGGCTTCTGATGCTCAGGTTGAGTTCTGCAGTGACGGCGATTCTGATCTTTACGATACAGCTTGGTTTGAAGAAATGGAAGAAAGCTACAACGGCGACCAGGCTTTACTTGGTGACTACGTTGACAACTTCTTCTATGATGAAGAATATGATGCCGGTTTCTCATTTGTATATGACAACATGATTTATGTTGTAGACCTTACAAAAACATCAGAAAACTTTGAGGGTAAAAAGACATATGTCGGTGACATGTATTTCTACTTTGGTGACGGCTTCTATGGTACATATCCTACAAAAGAGCAGTCTGAAGCAAAGGGAACATTAAAGAACATCGCTGATGCTCCTGCAACTTCTGATCAGCCTACAACAACAACTCCCAGCAATGTAGATCCTACTAATAACAATAATAAGCCCGGTCAGCCTTCAACAGACCCCGCTTCTTCAACAAAGCCCGTTTCAACTTCTGACACACCCGCTTCAACAGTTTCTGGCGGTGCTGTTCAGACAGGCGAAGCTTCATACGCAGTTATTCTTCTCGTAGTATTAGCTGCTGTATCAGGTGTTGTTGTATTTACTCGTAAGAAGTACAACTAATTATTTGATTAATAAATAATTGCTTTTAACAAAACGCTCCCTTTTGTGGGGAGCGTTTTGAGTTTGTCAGCCTAATGCATATAAATTGACATAATTGAACCTTAAAAATCGCTTTTGTGACATTAATATACAAAATTATATCAAAAAATTAGTAAAAATGACACACCGAAATGGTGGTTTTTTTCTTGTAAATACTTGATTTTTATTTGCGATTATAATATAATATATATACCCGATATAATCGGAAATTGTAAATGGGAGGAAATTTAAATGTCCAAGAAAATTATAAGTCTTCTTCTCACGCTTATGTTGACAGTTTCTATGGTAGCAGTTGCTGCAGTAAGCGTTTCAGCAGAAGTTGACGAGCAGGGTAGATATACTCCCTCAGAAGGCATTGAAACAAACAGATATTACTTCTATATGCCTTCGGATTGGTATAATGACTGCGCTTTTGACGCCGGCATTTACTGGTGGCTCGGTTCAGATGCCCCTGCTGCTTGGCCCGGCTACGGTGCACAGAATGGTGATGCTGATCAGGTATACTACTGTGATGTTCCTGTAAATTCAACAACAATTATCTGGAACAACGGATATGACGGCGGTGAAGATTCTACTGATCCGAATTATGCTAAAGCTATTCAGACTGTAGATGTTGCAAGCCAGTTCTATTCAGACGGTGATACCGATACCTATGATTCAGATTGGTTTGCTGAAATGGAAGCAAGCTATAACGGAGACAAGGCTGCTCTCGGTACTTTTGCAGATAACTTCTTCTATGATGAAGAGTATGGTCTCGGATTCTCATTTGATTTTGATAATATGATTTATGTTATCAATCCTGACATGATTTCCGAAAATCCTCTTAACGGCAAAATTACAAGCGGCGGTGACTGGTACTTCTACTACGGTAACGGTGAGTACGGTACATATCCTACAAAGGAAGAGGCTGTTGAAAAGGGTGCACTCTATACTTCAGATTATCAGCCTGCAAAGGATAAGCCTGCTACAGAACCGGTGACAGATGCTACAGATGCTACATCTGAAACACCCGGCACAACAGATGCTACACTTTCTTCCGAAGCATCAGAGCCGGTTACATCTTCAACACCTTACCTCACAGTTAATGCTACTTCAAACTACTTCCCGAAGGCAACTGCTGAGTATAATGAAGCTACTAAGGAAGTAACAGTTACTTATTGGATGAAGTCGTCTAAGGATGTGCTTGATACACAGTGGAATCTCTACTACGATTCAAGTGTTCTTTCAGTATCAAGTAAAAATACAGTTGCTTCTGTTTGTCCTACAATCGGAAACTCCGGTGTAATTAATTTAACAGCTGACGGCGTTATTAAGTACAATGCTACCAATCTTTATCTCTTCGATTTCACTTCTGAAGAAAAGGCATATGTTTCGGTTATTTTTGATGTAAAGGATATTTCTGCAAGTGCACCTGTTACAACAACAGTTGACCTTGATGTAAATGTTCTTCGTGTTTCAAAAGTTGATCCGTCAACATTAAGAAGTGATGATAACGAAGAAGTAATGCTTTGCAACTTCTCTGAAGTTCTTGACAACGAAGCTACAAAGACAGTACAGGTTGACCGCAGAACACAGCTTTCTACTTCTTATGAAGAACCTACAACTGCTGAAACAACAGTAACTCCCTCTGAGGAGGAATCAACTGTTCCTGAAACAACAGCTGAACCTGAGCCAAATGTTCCTTACCTTACTGTAAATGCTACATCAAACTACTTCCCGAAGGCTACTGCTGACTACATCAAGTCTACTAATGAAGTAGTTGTCACATACTGGATGAAGTCAGATATGGACGTTCTTGACTTACAGTGGTATGTAACATATGATTCTGAAATTCTTACACTTTCAGAGAGCAATACTGTTGATACAGTTTGTCCTGTAATCGGTGACAAGGCAGTTATGAATTTAGGTTTGAAGAATAAGATTAAGTACAATGCTTCTAACCTCAATCTGTTCGATTTCTCATCAGCAGAAACTCCTTTTGCTCAGTTTACATTTAACGTAAACGACCTCGCAGATAAGGCTCCTGCGACAACAACAATTGACCTTACTGTTGAAGTTTTGAGAGTATCTCAAATTGATGAGGAAACTTTAAGATCTGACAACGACAAGGAAATCATCCTCGTTGATAACAGTCAGGTACTTAATAATGAGCAGACTGAGTCAGCAGGCGTTAAGACCCGTACAACACTTACACCTTCAACTTATGTTGCTCCTACAACAGCTGAACCTACAACTGTTGCAGAGCCTACAACTACTGAACCTGTAGAGCCTACAACAACAGAGCCTGTTGAACCCACAACAACAGAGCCTGTTGAACCTGTAACAACAGAACCTGTAGAGCCGGCAACAACAGAGCCTGCTACAGTAGTTGAAAATACTACAAACGTAGTTGCTCCTGCAACGGATTCAACATCTGCAACAGGAACTACAACTTCAAACTCAACAAGTGATACACCTTCATCAACTAACGGCAACAACGGAACAGTTCAGACAGGTGATACATCGCTTGCAGTAATCATTCTTTCAATCCTTATTGGTGCAACATGCGTAATGTTTGTACTCCGTAAGAGAGAAATGTTCTGATTCTAACTTAAATGCTTAAGGGCTGACCAAACGGTCAGCCCTTAATTATATAGATAAAAAGTGAGCAACAGATTTCTTGTTGCTCACTTAATTTTATTTATTATAGCTGTTATTAATCATAGTCGGAAGAATCACTGATTGAAGTTGTCGGGGACTGGATATTTTTAAGTTTGCGCTGAATTTGCCTTGTTCTGACTCCGACAAGCTTATCAAGCTCTTTGTTTGCCTGGTCAAGACGCTGTTGTGTTGTGACAAGAACATCGTTGAATTTGTCAAATTCCTGCTTTACTCCGCCTAAAACCTCCCAGACCTCAGCACTTCGTTTTTGAACGGCAAGTGTTTTAAATCCCATTTGCAGGGAATTTAGCAGAGCCGCCATTGTGCTCGGACCTGCGATATTAACCTTGTAGTCACGCTGTAAGACTTCAACAAGACCTCGGTTGACAACCTCGCTGTAAAGTCCCTCAAACGGTAAAAACATAATTGCAAATTCGGTGGTATTAGGCGGGTCAATGTACTTGTCGTGAATATCCTTTGCTTCGCTTTTTATTGTAGCGACAAGCAATTTAGCGGCTGAGTCAATCTCGTTTTTGTCACCTTTTTCAATAGCGTCACGCAGGTTTGCATATGTGTCACCGGGAAATTTAGAATCTATCGGTAAATATACAACACCGTCATCGTCAGCAGGAAGTTTGATTGCGAACTCTACAACGTTTTTTGAGCCTTTTTTAGTTGCAATATTCTCCTCATACTGTTCGGGAGAAAGTATTTCGGATAAAATGCTTTTAAGCTGAATTTCACCCAGAATACCTCTCGTCTTAACATTCGACAGGACTTTTTTCAAATCACCGACGCCGACAGCAAGGTTCTGCATTTCACCGAGTCCTTTGTAAACCTGTTCAAGACGTTCGTTTACAAGCGAAAACGATTTGTTCATCTTTTCTTCAAGTGTTTTCTGTAGCTTCTCATCAACTGTTTCTCTCATTTTTTCAAGCTGACGGTTGTTGTCATTTTGCAGGTATTCAAGCCTTTTTTCAACTGAAAGTCTGATGTTTTCAAGCTTTTGCTCATTTTCAAGCGAAAAAGTTTTGATTCTCTCCTCAAGCTGTGACATTTTTTCTGATTGATTTGTAGAAATCATATCGCCCATATTTTTAACAGTGCTCTGCATCTGATTGGAAAGCTCCTGCCGTTGTGTGCTCATTTGTCTGCCGATTTCATTTCTGACTATGTTTGCTATTTCGTCAGAGCCTGTTTGTGTGTTACGGTTTCCCTTTTTAATAATTAATACAACGCTTATAATGCCGACAATTAGTGTAGCAGCACACAAAATGATTAAAAGAATTTCAGTTAATTCCATAATTTACTCCTCAAAAAATAATATATTATAATCATATCATCGGAGTAATCTTGTGTCAACCTAAAAAACGGTTTCAACTCGCTTTGTGCAGTTGTTTGGCGAATAAATGAATTTGTCTATGTGGCTTTCAGAAAAATAATACTGTGGCTTTTGCGGATTGTATTTGTAGTCGAAGGTATCTATGATAATCAGCTTAATTTTCATTTTTTCGGGGATAATACTTTTTATGTAAACGCTCGCCTGCTGTCCCGCTTTTACGCCTTCCTTACATTCAGCCAGACCTGCAAGGTTGGGGGAGAGCTCTACAAATGCACCGTAGTTTTCCACACTTCTCACAATTCCCGAAACGGTTTCGCCGGGGGAGAAGTTGGCGGCATTTTCCTCCCACGTGCCCAGAAGCTCCTTATGACTCAGGCTGATTCGTCCGTTTTCAACAGACTTAATAATAGCCTTTATATCCATACCTACCGTAAAGCGTTCTCTGGGGTGTTCAATGCGTGAAACGGATATTGTGTCAATAGGCATAAGCGCAACAATTCCGCAGCCGATATCTGCAAATGCACCGAAATTTTCAAGATGAGTGATTCTTGCGTTCACAACATCACCGCAGACAAGCGTGGAAATATAGTTGTCAAGGCACTGCTTTTGTGCAGCTTCTCTTGAAAGGATAGCGTATTTTTTGCCGTACTCGTCTGTATCAAATCCTTTTACAATAAAGCAAACAGGACGGTTAACTCTTGAAATAACCGCAATGTCACGCACAGTACCCTCACGTATTCCGAGTGCTCCGTTTTCTCTTGGAATAATTCCTTTCATAGAGCCGAGATTGACAATAAGATTGTGGTCTGAGTCGCACATAAAAGCCTTTGCCTCGAGTATTTTTCTGTCGCACATAGCCTCGTACAAAAGCTGAGGTGAGTGAATAATATTTATGTTCTCCTGTTCAGAAATGAGTTTTCCCTCGGGTAGATATTCTGACATTTTAAAACCTCCGTAATATTTGGTTACAAATAAACATATGAACAAAAGCAGTGATTTATTACACTTTAAATACTGCACAATCCCTGCAAAATTTGCGTAAACTTGCAATTTTTCTGCATTTATGATAAAATAAAATTGTGTGTTTTAGAATATAATCCGGAAAGGAAACAGAATATGAATACGAATAAGTTCAGAAAGCTTTCAGGCGCTGTTTTATGCGTTTTGATTTGCATTTCTTCAGCTATTTCGTTTTCAGGATGTGAAAACGGAAAAACACAGTCTGCAACATCCGATGAAGTTGCAACAACATCACCTTTGCCTGCAAGTACTGCTGATGAAGCAACGGCAGTAGGTGCGCTTGAAAGCCTTGGAATTGACGCTTCAACGCTCGGAATCGAGCCGAATATTTTGCACGATACCGAAAATGAAGTCGGTTTTCAGCTTGAGATGCCGAACGAAGGAGATACTATTGCAGTAGTCCATACTTCGCTGGGCGATTTTACAATGAGATTTTTCCCTGAACAGGCACCAAAGACAGTTACGAATTTTGTTAACCTTGCAAAAGAGGGAAAATACAACAATACAACCTTCCACAGGGTTGTAAGGGACTTTATTGTGCAGGGCGGTCACTGCGGAAATGATGAAAATGCTCCCAACGGCACAAGCTCCTACGGTACGGAATTTGAAGATGAATTCTGCGACAAGCTGTTTAATATAAGGGGTGCCGTTTCAATGGCTAACTCTGCACAGGACACAAACGGAAGTCAGTTCTTTGTTAATCAGACAAGTGCCGAGGCATTTAAAAACAGCGGCGGCTGGGCAAAGCTTGAAAGCAACTGGGAAAATATTAAAACCCAACTTTCAAATTACAAGGATTCAAACCTGCTTTCTGCGTTTATTCAGAAAAACGGAAACAATTGTTATGATACCGACATAGTGCCCGAAGAAGTTCGTTCGCTTTATGAAGCAAATGGTGGAAACCCATACCTTGACGGTGCATATAACGCTGTTGACAGAGGTCACACTGTTTTTGCACAGGTGATAGACGGTATGGATGTTATTGATAAGATTGCCGTAGTCAAGGTTGATGATGACGATAAGCCTGTTGAAAATGTTGTTATCAAGTCGATTGAAATTACAACCTATTCTGCGCAGAAAACACAGCCGACTTCGCAGAGCGCAGGCACAACTTCAGCCGAGTAAAAAATAATTCAATTTATATGCAGTTTCAGGAGTGTTTGTCAATGAGCAATTTACCTATTGTTGCAATTATGTATGACTTTGACCGAACGCTGTGCACCAAGGATATGCAGGATTACAGCTTTATTCCGAGTCTTGGAATGACCGAAAGCGAATTCTGGCAGTATTCAAATTCACTCGGACAGCGTGAGCATATGGATTCAATCCTTGCATATATGTATGCAATGGTCAAAATTTCCAAAGACAAGAACATTCCTCTTTTGCGCAGGAACCTCGCTGATATGGGAAAGAACGTTGAGCTTTTTAAGGGTGTTGAGGGCTGGTTTGACCGCATCACAGAATTCGGCAGATTGTGCGGTATGCAGGTTGAGCATTACGTTATTTCTTCGGGAATGAAAGAGATTATCGAGGGAACACCGATAAGCAAGTGCTTTAAAAGCATTTTTGCCTGCGAGTTTTTGTACGATGAAAACGGCAACGGCGTGTGGCCGAAAACCGATGTAAACTACACCAACAAAACGCAGTTTGTTTACAGAATCAACAAGGGTGTGCTTGACGTTGCAAACGATAACGACCTCAACCGTTCAATGCCCGACGACAGCAAGCGAGTGCCGTTCTGCAATATGATTTACATAGGCGACGGACTTTCTGACGTTCCGTGTATGAAGATGATGAAGGCATACGGCGGTTACTCAATAGCTGTTTATCAGAACAAGGACAGTAAGGTTGAGGATTTGCTGAAAAGGGGCAGAGTAGACTATATTTATCCTGCCGATTACAGCGAAAACACGGGACTTGACATAACCGTCAAGAATATAATCAGGAAAATGTCAATTTCCGAAACGCTGTATGACGAATATACCAAGCAGAAAAGCTTGCTGTAATTATAAGTTAGCCGAGTACCTCGGCACGCAAATCGAGTTGAAAAATCAGATTGTTGGGATAAAACGGTTGCCCGAATTATAGATTGATATATAGGCAACGTTTTTGTGAGCGACGAGGGCGTCGCTCGCAACGGTTTTACACATACGTTTCCTTAACAGACGTAGGGATACGGCCATGCCGTGTCCGTATTGACTAACAAACGCAATCGATTATATCGACATTATAGTGACAAACAAACCTTTCCGTAGGGGACGGCTTCCCAGACGTCCCTATGCATAAATTGTGAAACAATTTATGCATTATGACGAACGTAGTTTGCCGCTACAGTAATTCCCACTTCACACATAAAATAAACTTGTAAAAAACAAAAACTGACTTTGATTTATTTCAAAGTCAGTTTTTTTAATGAACAATTCAATTTGATTGAATAAAACAGGATAATCAGATTTTGTTTGCAAGTGCTCTTTCAAGCCAGATGTCTGCAATATCCATTGCAAGGAACATACCCTTTTTCTCGCTTGACTTAACAAGCTGTTTTCTTGGTGAGAGGTAAGGGTCGGTAGCCATAAGCTGAACTGTAATCTTGTCGGGGAGTTCTTTGCCGTCAACTTCCTTTTTTGATTTAATCTGCATCCTTATAACATACGGCTCTTCCATATTGCCATAGTAAATCTCATCTCCGCAGCGCACAAGCGGTCTGCCCTTGTAGGTAGGAAATTCCTGTGCCTGTTTCTTGGTATCTGCCACAAGGCATCATCCTTTCTTAAACATTGAGGTATGACTTCACCAGTGCTTCAAGTAAGTCGTCACGGTCAATTTTACTTATAATATTACGAGCGTTGTTGTACGTTGTAATATAAGTAGGGTCCTCGCTCAGAATATAGCCTACAATCTGATTAATCGGATTGTAACCCTTCTGCCTGAGTGCGTCATAAACGATAGTAAGGCTTGCCTTAATCTGGTCATCCTTTTCCTCGCCGAGTGAAAAAATCATTGTCTTATCCAACATACTGAAACACCTCCTATTCGTCTATTATAATATATTTAAAAGCAAATTTCAAGCATTTTAAATAAAATGATAATAAAATACAGTTTTATTTTTGGAAAAAGAACAAGGGACGGTAAAACGCCCCTTGTTTGCTGATTTTAAATTGTATTAAACTGCGTTTCTTAGCTTTACTCCGAGCTTTTCAAGATTTGCGATAACCTTGTCGATAATCTCCTGAACTTCGTTTGAGGATAGCGTTCTCTCATTTGACGAGAACTCAAATCTTACTGTTATGCTGTGAACGGTTTCTGTGTCGTAGGTGTCAACAATCTTTGTATTCTTAAGAATTGCGCCGCCCTCATTTTTCCAGCTCTTTTCAAGGTCTGAGTAAAATACTCCGATCGGAATTTCAAGGCTTATATCGTAATCAATCGGTGGGAACTTTGACGGTTCTTCGTAAACGATTGACGCATTTTCAGCATTAGTAAACTCGCTCATATCAATTTCGGCAAAGACAATGCTTGCTTTTTTGTCAATCTTCTTGCCGACTACAGGGTGAACAATTCCGATTGTGCCTATTTCCTTGTTGCCAATCATAACTGTGTTGAGGTTTACGGGATGCTCATAGCTGTGCTTTGGCTCTGCTTTTCTGAATGAAAGCGTTTCATGCTTTAAGTCGCTTGTGATGACTGCAAGCATATCTCTCAGCTCAAAGTAAAGAGTTTTAACGTCCTTTGTCTTGCTGAAAAGCGTAACGGCAAGCTTTTTGCTTTCAAGGCAGAGGTTGTTTTCGTCAACACCGTTTACAACACGTCCGATTTCAAAGATACCGAAGTCGGTAGCGTAGGAGACGTTTGTCTTAACCTGACAAAACTGAGTGGGAATAATTGAATTTCTTATTGTTTCAATGTTGGGGTTAGTTGCGTTTGCAAGCTTAATATTATTCTCTACGGGAATATTAAGTGCTTTCAGCTCGTCGTTATACGCCCATACATACGAATGAAGCTCGTGAAGATTGTACTTCTTAACAAGAATATCCTTGATTTTGTCCTCGTTGCTCTTAACAGCATCAACTCTGACGGGGTAGAGGGGAGAACGAGTTGTGTTGATTTCAAAGTTATCATAGCCGTAAATTCTTGTGATTTCCTCGATGATGTCAGCCTTGAGCGTAACGTCCTTTGTGGCTCTCCATGACGGAACGACAACCGTGAAATTGTCGTTGTCAAGAGTTACCTTAAATCCAAGGCTTGTGAGAGTTTTAACAATTATATCGTTGTCAATTTCGATGCCAGTATAGCGGTCAACAAATTTCTTGTCAAAGTCGAGCGTAACGGTATCATAATGGAAAGCGTACTCGTCTGTAAGTGATGATACAACCTTAATGCCGCTGTCATACTTTTTGAGAAGATATAAGAATCTTGCAATTGCAACGTCCGTCATTTCGGGATCAAGGCACTTTTCATAGCGCATAGAAGCGTCTGTGCGGTGAGCAAGCCTAACGGTAGATTTGCGGATTGAAACTGCGTTAAAGGTAGCCGATTCAAGCGTAAGAGTTGTTGTATCTTCAACGATTTCCGAGTCAAGACCGCCCATAATACCTGCAATAGCAACAGGTGTGTTGTCGTTGCAAATCATCAGTGTATTCTCGTCAATGTTGCGGTCAACACCGTCAAGCGTGCGGAAAACAAACGGCTTGTCAAAACGCTTGATTCTGATTTTTTCAACCTTGCGTGAATCGAATGCGTGCATAGGCTGTCCCATTTCAAGCATAAGGTAGTTTGTCAAATCTGCAAGGAAGTTGATTCCTCTCATACCGCAGTAAAAGAGCCTTATTCTCATATTTACAGGGCTTACGTTTCTCTTGATGTTCTCAACCTGTAAACAGCTGTAGCGCTGACAGAGGTCATCCTCAATCTTCATATCGACCTTTTTGAGTGTTTCATAAGCCTTTAAATCGTCAACGTCAAGCGGTTTTAATTCTCTGCCTGCAAGTGCGGCAAATTCTCTTGCAATGCCGTAGTGTCCCCAAAGGTCTGGACGGTTTGTAAGCGATTTATTGTCAACCTCGAATACAATATCGTCAACCTCGTAAACGTCCTTAATGTCTGTGCCGTTTGCAACGTCGTCGGTAATATCCATAATACCGGAGTTGTCGTCGGAAATTCCGATTTCTGCCTCACTGCAGCACATACCGTTTGATGTAAAGCCTGCAAGCGGACGTGGAGCTATTGTAATATCGCCGATTTTTGCGCCAACTTGTGCAAATGCAGTTTTCATACCGACTCTAACATTCGGAGCACCGCATACAACGTCGGTAAGCTCACCGTTGCCTGCGTCAACCTTTAAAAGGTGGAGCTTCTTTGAGTCGGGGTGATTTTCAACCGACTTGATTTCGGCAACAACAATTCCGCTGATGTCCGAGCCTTTATGGAAAATCTCGTTTTCAACCTCAGCCGTTGAAAGAGAAAATTTGTGAATAAGCTCAAGTTTGTCAAGACCGCTGAGGTCAACAAAATCCTGAATCCAGTTCATTGATAAAAACATATTAGATACCCTCCTTATTCATCATCGGTAAACTGTGAAAGCGACTTTAGGCTTCCGCTGTTTAAATCTCTGATGTCCTTGATTCCGTACTTCATCATTGCAAGTCTTGTAAGACCAAGACCGAATGCAAAGCCTGTGTACTTTTCGGGGTCAATTCCGCCTTCTCGTAAAACGTTCGGGTGAATCATTCCGCAGGGGCAAAGCTCAAGCCAGCCGCTGTGCTTGCAGGACGGACAGCCGTCGCCGCCGCAGATAAGACAGCTTATGTCAAGCTCAAAGCCGGGCTCCACAAACGGGAAGAATCCGGGGCGCAGACGAACCTTGATGTCTTTTCTGAACACCTCGGAAAGCATAGTTTTCATAAAGAAAATGAGGTTTGAAATTGAAATGTCCTTGTCAACCATAACGCCCTCCATCTGGAAGAAGGTGTTTTCGTGGCAGGCGTCGGTTGCTTCGTTTCTGAAACATCTTCCGGGGAAGATAGCCTTAATCGGCACGCCGTTTTCAACAAGGTTTTTGCCGTACTTTTTAAGAATAGCGTTCTGTGCAGCAGAGGTCTGCGACTTTAAGAGCTGGCCGTTGTCAAGGTAGTAGGTGTCCTGCATATCACGTGCAGGGTGGTGCTTTGGAATGTTGAGTGACTCAAAGCACTCGTAGTCGGTTACAACCTCGGGGTAGTCCTCAACGGTAAATCCCATTGACTTAAAGATTGCCTCGCACTGGCGCTGAACAAGAGTAATCGGGTGATAAGAACCTCTTGTAAGGTCAACGGGAGTTGTGATGTCAAACTGCGGCATAGATGCAATTTCACGCTCAACTTCCTTTTCTTTAAGCTCGGCGATTTTTTCTTCAATTTTTTCAGCCGCAAAGGTCTTAAGCTTGTTTACTTCTGCGCCGAAGGACTTTCTTTCTTCGGGAGAGAGGTCCTTCATTCCCTTTAATAAGGCAGTGATACTGCCCTTCTTGCCGAGATAAGCAACCCTGATTTTATCAAGGTCAATAAGGTCGGCAGTTTCGGAAAGCTTTTTTGTAATTTCTTCTTTTAAAACAGCAATTTTGTCCATAAATACCTCCGTTAATAAAATATAAAATCATATGTCAAATAAATGATAATTTAGCCGAGTGCCTCGGCTCGCAAATCGAGTGGAAAAGTCAGTTTGTTTGGAGAAATTTGTAGCCCGAATTTTAAGTTGATATATAGGTTACGTTTCGGGACGGCTTCCTAGACGTCCCATTCACAAAAATTGCAATGTAATTTTTGTGTGGACACGGCACGCCGTGTCCCTACGTCAACGTTGGTTATTACTTCAACGCTAAATTATAGTTTAGTGTAATTAAATGATAATTAATTAATAAAAAAGCCCCTGCGTAAAACTACGCAGGGACGAAATAATCCGCGGTACCACCCTGATTTTTGCATCAATTAGAAGCAAACACTTCCTTGACATATAACGGTGTCAGCCGTTGAAGCCTACTAATACTCTAATACTAAAATTCAACCTCACCGCTCGGGAGCGAACTTCACATTACAGGTACCGCAATGCGCTTTCAGCCAAGGCGCATATTCTCTTTAGCGGCACGCATTGAATGTTACTTTCTCCGTCAATGCGTTATCTTTTCTTATGATAACACTATTTGTCGTTTTTTTCAAGTAGTTTTCTAAAATATTTCAGACGGTAACTTCTTTAAAAAATGCGTTCAATAAATAAATCCGTTTTTATAAAACACACTAAAAAACAGTTGACACTGCGGTGATTTTGTATTATTATAAAAGTGTACTAAAACTATTAATACAATACATTAAGGAGGTTAATTATGT
Organism: uncultured Ruminococcus sp.; assembly: GCA_902766885.1. Lineage (GTDB taxonomy): Bacteria > Bacillota > Clostridia > Oscillospirales > Acutalibacteraceae > Ruminococcoides. The sequence continues at coordinate 26,801 of CACXFS010000082.1, forward strand.
TTCAGATTGATTTTGCGTCAAGAGTGCCGATTTACGAGCAGCTATGCACGAACATAATAAAGTTAGCCTCGGCAGGAGTATTCAAGTCGGGCGACAAGCTTCCGCCTGTAAGAATTCTTGCCTCACAGCTCGGAATTAACCCAAATACTGTTGCAAAGGCGTACCGAGAGCTTGAAAGTCAGGGGTACATTTTTTCCACAGTCGGACGCGGCAGCTTCCTCACCGACAAGCTGACGGAAAACTGCGCCCAGAAAATGCTTGCGATTGATAACTTTAAGGAGGCAACTAAAAATGCTTATCTATTCGGCGTGAGCAAGGAGGAAATGACCGAAATTATTGAAAATACTTTTAAAGAATCACCCACAATTAGCGGATGAAGCTTGAAGGCGGCTTGTTTTTATTACTTCAAAGGAGGTAAAAAATTTGATTGAGTTAAAAAACCTTACAAAGAGGTTTGACAAAATTACTGCTGTTGACAATATGAATCTGACTATCAGCGACGGCTCTGTTGTCGGTCTTGTCGGAAGTAACGGCAGCGGTAAGTCAACCTTATTAAGACTTTTATCGGGCGTTTATCAGCCCGACGGCGGTGAAGTGCTTGTAGGAGGAAAAAAGCTTTTTGACAATCCTGCGGCAAAGGGTGAGTTCTACTTCATTCCCGACTTCCCGTATTTCTACAACAACAGTACAATTAACAGCACTGCGTTTCTTTACAGAAATCTTTACCCGAACTGGAGCGAGGAGCAGTTCAACCGCTTCTGCTCGGTTTTCCCGATTAAGCGTGACGCAAAAATAATTAATATGTCAAAGGGTATGCAGCGTCAGGCGGCGCTTATTCTTGCACTTTCAACCTGCCCTAAATACCTTTTCCTTGACGAAATTTTCGACGGACTCGACCCTGTTGTTCGTCATCTGCTCAAGAAGATACTGATTGAACAGGTGTCCGAACATAATATGACGGTTATCATAGCCTCGCACAATCTGCGTGAGCTTGAGGATTTGTGCGACAGAATCTGCCTTATGCACAAGGGCAGAATGCTTATGGAGCGTGACCTTGACTCCTTAAGACTTTGTTTCAGAAAGGTTCAGGTTGCGTTCTCGGAAATGCCCCTTGTGCCTAACATTTTTGAGGGCATTGACGTTGTAAACGTATGGCAGAACGGCAACGTATTTAACGTAACAATCAGAGGAACGGAAGAAGATTTTATGCCGCAGCTCAATGCGCTTAATCCTGCGTATGTTTCGGCTATGCCGCTCACTCTTGAAGAAATATTTATAAGTGAAATGGGGGAAGCAGGCTATGACGTCAACAGTATCCTTTAAAGAAAAGCTAAAGCAGGCGTACTCCGTTTTTAAATGGGATTTAAAGTCCTGCTCGGGAACAATGGCGGTTTATGCTATCTTAGCCGCTGTTTTCACAACAATAATTTTAACGCTTTGCCTTGTAGTCGGCTTTTATGCGCAAAGTAATACGATGTACGATACCTATACATATTCGCAGTCGCTTTATTCGCTTGCAGAGACTCCCGATACGAATGCAGTTGCAGAAGCAGTAAAGGTTTTCCAGATAATTGCGTCGCAGATGATTTATTTTCTGACGATAATTTTTGCAATAATCTATACCGTCAAGGTCTATTCGTATCTGCACAACAAGCGCAAGGCTGACCTTTACGGCTCACTTCCGATAAGTAGAATTATGCTGTTTGTTTCAAAGTCAGCGTCGGCTTATCTCTTTACGCTTATTCCTGCAATGTTCTTTTTAGGAATTATATTTATTATTTCAATGTGTTTTGGTCAACCGATAGTAAATGAAGCGATTGACATATATGTAAAGCTCCTTATGGGAACGCTTGCAAGCATTTCAGCTTACGGACTTATTTCCGTTTGCTGCGGTACTACAATCAACTCGGTAATTATGTTTATTGCCGTTTGTATTGCTTATCCGCTTTCGGCAATGTTCATAAAAGGTGTGGCTAACGGATTTTTCTGCGGCACTTACACAGGAATTTTCAAAGACCACTTCATAATGAACGCTTTAAATCCTCTCGCCGCATATGACGGAATCAACATCATTTACTGGCTGATTTTCTCGGTTGTTTGCATTGTATCGTCTGCTTTTCTTGTAAAGAGAAGAAAGGCGGAACGTGCTCAGGCATCGTTTGCATATTATCTGCCCTGTCACATTGTAAAGGTACTGGTAGCGTTCCTTGTCGGAATGTTCCTCGGTGTACTTTTCGGCTCGCTCAATGTTTTCGGAGACGGATATTTAGGCTTTGTGTTCGGCTTTATCCTCGGCAGTGTGCCTGCGTTTGTGATTACCCACCTGATTTTCTATAAGGGCTTTTCAAAGCTTATCAGGACTTCGATTCCGCTCGGCGGTCTGGTAGTAGTTGTGGTTGCCGTAATGGCTGTATGCAACTATGATGTTTTCGGCTACAACGAGTTTGTTCCGAATTTCGACGACGTTCAGAGTGCAGGACTTATCGATGCAGAGCATTTCTACAGAGAAAGCGACAGCGACTTAAATAAAATTGTCAGAAATTCAGCAGAAGATTTTACAGATAAAGAAAGCATCAATTCAATCATCAGCTCACACAGCAGTATTATTGCGGACAAGGATTTTTCATCGGATAAAAAATTCCAGAGCGTATGGTACGATATGTTTGTCGATAATATGAACATCGGACTGGATGAAATGCAGTACAGCTTTGCTTATAAAATGAATAACGGCAGAGTAGTAACAAGAACATATTCGCTTTCTGTTTACGATACCTTCTCAGACAACTATATTGACACAACCAATATTGTTAAAACAAAAACATACACCGAAAAATATACAGCGGCTATAAATGCAAAGCAGAGCGATATTTCAAGTGTAATCGTTAAAAAAACATCTTATGCAGGCTGTGCATCTGAAAACACTGACAAGAGCAAGGAGGACTTTGCAAAGGTTCTTGAAGCTTTCCGAGAGGAATTTAAGGCGGATAAGAATAATACCGAAACAGTTCTTGCTCCTTTAGGCGGTGGTTATTACTATGAAGTCGATATTGAAGATTTCAAAACGGCATATCCCGACGCAGTCTGCCTGCTTCAGGTAAATACAGGAAGTAATGATTATTATTCGAATGTCGGCAATATTTTTACTGCTTTGTTCACAGGAAATTATTCGATATACGATGAGCCCAGACAGGAAGTATATCTTATTCCCAAGAGCTACACAAAAACAATTACCGCTTTAAAGGAAATCGGTGTTCTCAACAGCGACAACACCATTAACGATGACAGCGACTATTTCAAGGCACTCAATCAGTATTATTAAGCGAGGCAATGTTTTATGGAGTTATACAAGGGACGTCCCGAAGACATAAGCGGCAGGGAAGAAAGAGAAGTCAGGGTTTACGATTTGCTCGACAGCCTCGGCATAGAGTATTTCCGTACCGACCACGAGCACGCCGATACAATGGAAGAATGCAACAGAATTGACGCAGTGCTTGACGTGGTAATCTGCAAAAACCTTTTTCTTTGCAACAGGCAGAAAACCGATTTTTATCTGCTGATGATGCCCGGCGATAAGCCTTTCAAGACAAAGGAGCTTTCAAGCCAGATTAACAGTGCAAGGCTCTCATTTGCATCTCCCGACGCAATGCTTGAGTACCTCGACATAAAGCCGGGTGCAGTAAGCGTTATGGGACTGATGAACGACAAGGATAATCACGTAAAATTGCTTGTTGACGAGGACGTGCTGAAAGACCAATACGTCGGTTGTCACCCTTGCGTGAACACCTCAAGCCTGAAACTGAAAACCGAGGACGTTTTCGGAAAATACTTAAAAGCCGTAAACCACACTGCAACGACGGTTGTGCTTAAAGGCGAATAAGTCGAGTGCATCGACACGCAAATTGAGCAGACAGATTGATTTTAACAAAACCTGTTTTGCCGACCGTTTTTGGAGCAGTTGCCTATAAAGAAAGTAAAATTTTGACTGCAATCGGAGTGATTTCTGATTGCAGTCATTTTGTTTGCACAATATATTTCAGCTTTTGATTTTTTCTGAAAAAGCTGAAAAAGAACTCCCTAATTTCTGGATAAGTGACGCAGACAAGAACGCAATGTCAATAAACAGAATTAACCACAGGATTGAGAGGTGCAACGGTTGTTCGTAAACGTACAAAAACGGATACGGACCTTCTATAACATTGAGCAGATTGAGAATTACAGCTACAAAAGCGTAAATCAGAGTCGGAATTGTTGCGGCAAACGATAAACCAACGTCATATTTTGTACCGCCCTCAAAAAGCACGAACGAGATAAGCGAAAGCAGAGGACAGGAAAAGTGGAAGTAAAGAAAGTCGCCGTTAAACAGCATATATTCATATCCGCCCTCACCGAATACGGGCGCAAAAATTGTAACAACCACAACAAAGGTAACGTTAAGACAGCAAACGGAAATATATTTCAGCGTTCTTATCGGCTTTGGTATATCGGGCTTTTTGGGCGAAAACAGCGAACGAGCCGTAAAAAAAGCAAAAACTATGCATACAGTAAGGGCGAAAATATTGCTGTCGGTAGTATAGAAACTGAACATTTCAAGTCCCGTGCCGTCGGCGCAGATTGCAGTCCCGATTATTTCAAGAACTATTATGATTACGTTGATGATTAGCGACATTGTAAGCCTGAAATTCCTATTTCTCACAACAAAAACCTGCCCTTTTAATTCTATAAATTTATTATAAGCAGATTTTGATTTTTAATTTATTTAAAAATATGGAACAAAAATACAACATAATGATGTTTCACATAATTAGCCAAACCATAATTTAGCGCAACTTTGACGTAGGGACACGGCGTGCCGTGTCCACACAAAAATTGTAATACAATTTTTGTGAATGGGACGTGTAGGAACCCGTCCCCTACG
>CACXFS010000083.1 GCA_902766885.1 uncultured Ruminococcus sp.
CGGCGACAAGATCGACGTAACCGGCAAGCGCAAGGGTAAAGGTACAGCGGGCGTAATCAAGAGATGGAATTTCCACCGTCTTAAGGAAACTGACGGTACAGGCCCCTGCGTTCGTCACGGCGGCTCAATCGGTGCCTGCTCATCTCCCTCAAGAGTATGGAAGGGCAAGAGAATGGCAGGTCACCTCGGCGCAGAACAGGTAACAGTACAGAATCTCACAGTTGTTAAGGTTGACGCTGAAAACAACCTCATCGCTGTAAAGGGTGCTGTTCCCGGACCAAATAAGGGAATCGTTGTACTCAAAGATTCCGTTAAGGCTTAAGGAAGGGGGATTATAAATGCCAAGTTTATCAGTAGTAAATATGGAAGGCAACAATGTCGGTACAATCGAGCTTGCTGATTCCGTATTCGGTATTGAGCCCAACGCAGCAGTTATGCATCAGGTAGTTGTAAGCTATCTTGCAGCACAGCGTCAGGGCACACAGTCCGCTCTTACAAGATCCGAGGTTTCCGGCGGCGGCAAAAAGCCCTGGAGACAGAAGGGTACAGGACGTGCAAGACAGGGTTCAACCCGTGCTCCGCAGTGGACACACGGCGGTATCGTGTTTGCTCCCAAGCCAAGAGATTACAGATTCTCTGTAAACAAGAAGGTTAGAAGACTTGCTATGAAGTCAGCTTTCTCTTCAAAGGCTAAGGAAAACGAAATCATCGTTGTTGATTCAATCACAATGAATGAATACAAGACAAAGACAATCGTTGCTATGCTCAACGCAATCGGAGCTGACAAAAAGGCTCTCATCGTTCTTCCCGCAGTTGACAGCAAGGTTATCAAATCAGCTAACAACATCCCCGGCGTTAAGACAGCTCAGGTCAACACACTCAATGTCTATGACATTCTGAATGCTGACAAGCTCGTTATCGTCAAGGACGCTGTAAGCAAGATAGAGGAGGTATATGCATGATCGCTCATGACATCGTAATTCGCCCCGTTATCACTGAAAAAAGTATGCTCGGCGCAGTTAATAAGGTATATACCTTTGAAGTAGCTAAGACAGCTAATAAAATTGAAATTGCAAAAGCTTGCGAAGAAATCTTCAAGGTTAAGGTTGCAAAGGTTAACACCGTAAGCGTTCGCGGCAGATTCCGCCGTCAGGGCAGAAACAACGGCGGCTACACAAAGAGCTGGAAGAAAGCAATCGTAACATTAACAGAAGACAGCAAGCCTATCGAATTTTTTGAAGGCATGATGTAAGTCTGAAATAATTAATATTCAGGCAGAATGTATGGGAAACGCCATTTTCCCGCAAAGCCATCATGAGGAGAGTGAAACCAAATGGCCATTAAAGTTTATAAGCCGACCATCAACTCAAGAAGAAATATGTCGGTTACAGATTATTCGGTCCTTTCAAAGGTTGAGCCCGAAAAGAGCCTGCTTGCTCCTTTAAACAAGAAGTCAGGCCGCAACAGCTACGGCAGAATCACCGTTCGTCACAGAGGCGGCGGTAACCGCAGAAAGTACCGTATCATTGACTTCAAGCGTCAGAAGTTTGACGTTGAAGGTACAGTAAAATCATTAGAGTACGATCCTAACCGTTCGGCATTCATCGCTCTTGTAGAGTACACCGACGGTGAAAAAGCTTACATTATCGCTCCCGAGGGACTTAAAGTAGGCGACAAGGTAATCGCAGGCGTTAATGCCGACATCAAGCCCGGCAACGCACTTCCGCTTACAGCAATTCCTGTAGGTACATTCATTCACAATGTTGAGCTTTACCCCGGCAGAGGCGCACAGCTTGCCCGTTCGGCAGGTAACATGGCACAGCTTATGGCAAGAGAAAACGGACTTGCTCTGTTAAGACTTCCTTCAGGCGAGCTCAGAAATGTTCCCGAAAGCTGTATGGCTACTATCGGTCAGGTAGGCAACATTGACCACGAAAACGTTAAAATCGGTAAAGCCGGCCGTAAGAGAAATATGGGTTGGCGTCCTACAGTCCGCGGTTCTGTTATGAACCCGAACGACCACCCGCACGGCGGTGGTGAGGGTAAGTCACCGGTTGGCCGTCCGGGCCCTGTAACTCCCTGGGGTAAGCCCGCACTCGGCTATAAGACTCGTAAGAACAACAAGAGCAGCGATAAGCTTATCGTTCGCAGAAGAAACGGTAAGTAAGGCAGAGAAAGGAGCTTATAACTATGAGTAGAAGTACTAAAAAGGGTCCCTTTGTTCAGCCTGTACTGCTCAAAAGGGTTCTTGAAATGAACGAAAAGGGCGAAAAGAGAATTTTAAAGACATGGTCAAGAAGTTCAACAATTTTCCCTGAATTCGTTGGTCACACATTCGCCGTTCACGACGGCCGTAAGCACGTTCCGGTATATGTTACTGAAGATATGGTAGGTCACAAGCTCGGTGAGTTTGCTCCTACAAGAACCTTCAAAGGTCATGCCGGTTCAAAAACAAGCAAATAAGCGGAAGGAGAGTATTGCAGATGGAAGCAAAGGCAAATGCTAAATTTGTTCGTATTTCACCCCGCAAGGTTGGCGTTGTTCTTGACCTTATCAGAGGCAAAGACGTCAGATATGCGGAAGCTGTTCTTAAGCACACTCCCAAGGCCGCTTGCGAGCCGCTTTTAAAGCTGCTCAAGTCAGCTATGGCAAATGCTGAGAACAACCATGATATGGATGTATCCAAGCTCTACGTTGCAGAGTGCAACGCTACAGCAGGCCCCATCCTTAAAAGAATTCGTCCGAGAGCACAGGGCAGAGCGTTCAGAATTAACAAGAGAACTTCTCACATTACCCTCGTTCTCAAGGAAAAAGAAGACTAAGGGGAGGTTTAAATATGGGTCAGAAAGTAAATCCGCACGGTCTTCGTGTCGGTGTTATTAAAGATTGGGATTCCCGTTGGTTTGCAAACAAAAAGGATTTCGGAGCTACACTCGTTGAGGACTACAACCTCCGTAAAACTCTGAAGGCTCAGCTTTACAACTTCGGTATCTCAAAGATTGAAATTGAGCGTGACGGCAAAAGAGTAAGAATCAGTATTCACTGCGCAAAGCCCGGTCTTGTTATCGGTAAGGGCGGCTCTGAAATTGAGAAGCTCAAGGCTCAGTGTGAAAAATTCCTTAACAAGCCCGTTGCAATCAACATTGTTGAAGTAAAGGCTCCCGAACTTGACGCACAGCTCGCAGCAGAGAGCATTGCTCAGCAGCTCGAAAAGAGAATTTCTTTCCGTCGTGCTATGAAGCAGGCTATCGGCAACGCAATGCGCCGTGGAGCAAAAGGTATTAAGGTTATGTGTTCAGGCCGTCTCGGCGGTGCTGAAATTGCTCGTTCAGAGCAGTATCATGAGGGCACAATTCCGCTTCAGACACTTCGTGCAGACATCGACTACGGTTTTGCAGAGGCTAACACAACCTACGGTAAAATCGGCGTTAAGGTTTGGCTTTACAAAGGCGAAGTTTTAAACGAAGTTAAGTCAAGAAAGCCCCGCAGAGAAGGAGGCAGAAAGTAATGTTATTACCTAAGAGAGTTAAGTACAGAAGAGTACACAGAGGTCGTATGACAGGTAAGGCTCTTCGTGGTAACAAGGTTACTTACGGTGAGTACGGTCTTCAGGCTACAGAGCCTGCATGGATCACCTCAAACCAGATTGAGGCTGCCCGTATCGCTATGACACGTTACTGCAAAAGATTCGGTAAAGTATGGATCAAGATTTTCCCTGACAAGCCTGTTACAGCAAAGCCTGCTGAAACACGAATGGGTTCAGGTAAAGGTTCACCCGAATACTGGGTTGCAGTAGTTAAGCCCGGCAGAGTTATGTTTGAGCTCGCAGGCGTTGATGAGGCTACAGCAAGAGAAGCACTTCGTCTTGCTTCTACAAAGCTTCCCATCAAGTGCAAGTTTGTTAAAAAAGAGGAGGGTGAGCAGTAATGAAAGCATCAGAAATCAGAGAAATGTCAGTTGAAGAGCTTCAGACAAAGCTCACAGAACTCAAAGAAGAATTATTTAATCTTCGTTTCCAGCTTGCTGTTAACCAGCTCGAAAACTCATCCAGAATCGGTGCCGTAAAGAAGGACATTGCAAGAGTTTCTACAATTCTTCGTCAGCGTGAACTTAACGGCACAGAAGCTTAAGAGAGGGGGACTTAACAGTGAGTGAAAGAAATATGAGAAAAACCGTTGTCGGCAAGGTTGTAAGCAACAAGATGGACAAAACAATCGTTGTTGCCGTTGAAGACAGCGTAAAGCATAAGCTTTATAACAAAATTGTTAAGCGTACGGTTCGCTTTAAGGCACACGACGAGAACAATGAGTGCAATATCGGCGACCGTGTAAAGGTTATGGAGACCCGTCCTCTTTCTAAGGATAAAAGATGGAGACTCGTCGAGATTATTGAGAAAGCTAAATAA